>DAIQPL010000103.1:0-212 GCA_036787395.1 Flavisolibacter sp.
AACTCCTTGAAAGAATAAAACAGGAGCATACCACCCCGCCTCCGGTTGTAACGATGATAACGGCATACGGAGACGAGGTGAATTATCTTAAGGCTATGCAACTTGGTGCTGATGATTTTTTAACCAAGCCACTCGATTTTAGTCTATTAAAAGACAAACTTAAAATACCGGCTAATGGCAAAAATTTTAGTAGCTGACGATGAATCGGATTT
>DAIQPL010000103.1:222-12147 GCA_036787395.1 Flavisolibacter sp.
ATTTTGATCAAGCAACGTTTCAGGCGACAAATCCGGGAAAATAAATATCAGTTCCAGTTTGCTTTGAATGGGAAACAGGCTTTGGACCTAATACAGGACAATGCGGACATTGACCTTGTATTAAGTGATATCAACATGCCGGAGATGGATGGTCTTACCTTACTGAGTAACCTGGCAAAGAAAAGCCCCCTGATAAAGACAGTTGTTGTTTCAGCTTATGGTGATATGGACAACATTCGCAGCGCAATGAACAAAGGAGCTTTTGACTTTATTTGCAAGCCTGTCAATTTCGAAGATCTTGAAGTAACGATTGAGAAGACATTACAGCATGTGAAGCAGTTAAAAGAAACACTCCAGGCCATCAAAGAAAACAACATTTTAAGAATGTATGTTGATGAATCCGTGTTGAACTTTATGAATCGCAAGGAGTTTGAGGCTTCACTAATGTCAAACGAAACGATAGAAGCATCGGTGGCCTTCATTGATATCTGTGGTTTTACTTCTATCACTGAATCAGCGCCAGCTGATAAAGTTGTAACCTTATTAAATAATTATTTCGATGTAATGGTTAAAGAAATTATTGCCCAGGGCGGTTTTGTAGATAAATTCATTGGAGATTCTGTAATGGCAGTTTTCAGGGGCGAATACCATTTGGACAGGGCAATTGAAGCAAGTGTTGGGGTGAGAAATCAAATTGATAAATTGCCCGCTGAACAAAACGGTGTTGACTTTCGTCCAAATGTTTCCATTGGTATTCAAAGTGGAGAAATGATTTGTGGCAATATCGGCTCCTCTACTTTAAGAAGGTTGGATTACACGGTTATAGGAGATGTGGTGAATACGGCACAACGACTTCAGTCTACAGCGGCAGCAGGTCAAATATTAATTGACGAAGTGGCCTATGAAAAGGTTAAAGAATCTTTCACTTGTAAAGAAGTGGGGACTTTAAGTTTAAAGCATAAACAACAATGCATAAACGCTTATGAAGTAATCAACTGAGCAGTTATGAAACAGAAAATTGAAAATATTGCCAATCTTAATTGCAGTTTGTACAATTCAATCGGCCCTCTTAATGTGCTGCAAGCACATCATTAATATTCGGCTTAAGACTTGATGGCTTTTTGTAAAGTCCCTCTCATGCATAGGCTTACTACTTCAAAAGATTTAGACTTTTTAATGGAAGATATTGGGGAGAGGCCGGTGGTAATGTTAGGAGAAGCGTCTCATGGTACCCACGAATTTTACACCTGGCGTACAGCCATCTCCAAAAGATTGATTAAGGAAAGGGGATTCAACTTTATTGCAGTAGAAGGCGACTGGCCTGATTGCTATAAAATTAACCGTTATGTAAAAGGATATAAGGATGCCGGCAACAATATTAAAACTGTGTTGATGAATTTTGATCGCTGGCCCACATGGATGTGGGCTAATTGGGAAGTAGCTGCATTGGCAGAATGGTTGAGAGAATACAACATGCACTTGCCAGCAGACAAAAAAGTTGGCTTTTATGGCCTGGATGTATATAGCCTTTGGGATTCTATGCGGGAGATGGTAAATTATCTTGAAAAAGAAGACCCGCTGACCGCCCAGACTGTAAAAAAAGCCATTCAGTGTTTTGAGCCTTATGAGGACAGGGAACATCTATATGCACGTTCTGCTTTAACCGAATATTCTTGCCGCGATAAAGTGCTCGCTCTTTTGAAAGAAGTTCGGTTAAAAGCCCAATTTTTAGATGGTGACAGGGAAGCAGGATTTAATACAGAACAAAATGCCCTTATTGCAGTGAATGCTGAAAAATATTATCGTGCCATGATGAGCTTCGATAATGAAAGCTGGAATGTAAGGGATACACACATGATGGAAACATTAGACCGGCTATTAAAGTTTCATGAAGCAAAAAGCAAAGCCATTGTTTGGGAACATAACACTCATATTGGTGACGCGAGAGCTACAGATATGAAGCGGGCTGGCATGGTCAACATAGGCCAGTTAGCCAGGGAACAATACGGTGTAAATAAAGTTTATTTAGTTGGTTTCGGTTCCTACCAAGGCAGTGTCATCGCCGGAGAAGAATGGGGGGCCCTCATGGAAGAAATGGAAGTTCCAGAGGCAAGGGAAGGTAGTATAGAATATCAATTGCACCAGCAAAGCGCACAGGACAGATACCTGCTATTTAATACAGAGGAAATTGAAAAGACCTATGAAACCGCTATACGTCACCGGGCTATTGGAGTAGTTTACAACCCTGAAAGAGAGCGGCAAGGAAATTATGTTCCATCCGTTATGTCACAACGGTATGATGCTTTCATTTTTTTAGATAAAACGCAGGCTTTGCATCCGTTGCATCTGAAACCACACGATGAAAAAATGCCCGAGACTTATCCGTTTGGATTTTGAAAGCATTCTCTTGATATCAACCCCTAAGATGACAAAGCAACACTGTTTGTAAAGTTTATTTTCATGGGTCAAACTTCATCAAGGTGGTCGTGGAGTAGCACATTATCATTCCCCCAGCGATTTCTTTTACGGCAGATCTCCGAGTAATTCCGAACCTGGTCTTTTAGCCAGTGCGGTTTTCTGTAGCCTGTCAATCGTAGAGTGGCGTCCGATTCGTCGGTTGTGTAGATCATGATATTTCCACACCCAAACATGCGGTAAAAAAAAGGCTCTTCTATTGTAGAGTCGCGGACCCGGTATAATTCTGTTTCGTTAGTGCGCTTATTTAGTATGCCTTCCCGTATAATAATTCTTTGATCGGTAAGCTTTAGTTTTGTAGAAGTTATTTCCAACCACTTCCATAAAGCATAGCCAACCGGTAAGATCAATAAAAAATACAAAGCGTTGGTGTCTGTTAATATAGCTACTGCAATAATAATAGCTGCAGCCAGGAAGCTATACGTAAAAGCTTTCAAGTTGAGAATTTGAGACGGACTTACTTCGCAAATTGTTTTTTCAGCTTCCATTATCTTAGTTTGTCCTTAAAATTAGCGCTGTTAATTAATTCGGCAAAACCCTGTTTATAGGCAAGAGTTTTTAAATTTGTACGTTATTGTGGAATAGCGTTACATAGGTACAAGTGAGTGACACACCAGCAGCCTAATAGTAGCAAAATAGTTAAGTACTTAAAAAACCGGAAACTATAAAAAATGATCTATGAAAAAGAAGTGCCGACAACTTTGAACCACAAACTTTAAACTTCAAACTTTTATGTCAATAGCAACAGCCCAGAAAGAAACCGTGCAGCAACAAACTGATTTTTTGCCTTTGCAGGGAACAGATTATGTAGAGTTTTATGTGGGCAATGCAAGGCAGGCTGCCCATTATTATATGAGTGCTTTTGGTTTTCAGGCACTGGCTTATGCAGGTCCGGAAACAGGTGTAAAAGACAGAGCAAGCTTTGTAGTGCGCCAACACAAATTGACCTTTGTTTTAACAACGCCGCTCCGCGGGGACAATGAAATAGCAGACCATATTTACAAGCATGGTGACGGAGTAAAGTTTTTAGCATTGGGTGTAAATGATGCAACCGATGCCTGGGAACAAACGACGAGCCGGGGTGGCAAAAGTTTTATGCAACCACAGCGATTGAAGGATGAAAATGGCGAAGTAGTATTAAGTGGTATTCATACCTATGGTGATACAGTGCATTTGTTTGTGGAAAGAAAGAATTATACAGGTGCTTTTATGCCAGGTTTTAGAAACTGGAGCAATCCCTACTTTCAACCCCCAGATACAGGTCTTTTATATGTTGACCATTGTGTAGGCAATGTAGGATGGAACCAGATGAACCGCTGGGTAAAGTTTTATGAAGAAGTGATGGGGTTTAAAAACATTCTATCGTTTGATGATGAAGATATTTCCACAGAGTATTCTGCCCTGATGAGTAAAGTAATGAGTAATGGAAATGGCTTTGTAAAATTTCCCATTAATGAGCCGGCAGAGGGAAAGAAAAAATCGCAGGTAGAAGAATACCTGGAGTTTTATAACGGGGAAGGCGTTCAACACGTAGCCCTGGCAACAGGGGACATTGTAAAGACAGTGAAAGAACTCATGAGCCGAGGTGTGGAATTTTTGAAGGTTCCAAACACTTATTATGACGACTTACTTGATAGGGTTGGACCAATTGACGAGGACCTGGAACCATTAAAGGAACTTGGTATTTTAGTTGATAGAGACAATGAAGGTTATTTGTTGCAATTGTTTTCCAAACCCCAACAAGACCGTCCCACGCTTTTCTTTGAGATCATTCAACGAAAAGGAGCTAAGAGTTTTGGAAAGGGAAATTTCAAAGCCTTGTTTGAAGCTATCGAAAGAGAGCAGGCAGCGAGGGGGAACCTTTAGAATGATAATAAGTGAACTATAAAACTTGCCTTTTTAACCTGTTAACCAATCAACTTGTCAACTATCTTGTGTAATTTTTTTGTTTTCGTTACTTTTATGGTTCGAACTTGCTTTCATCCTAAAAGCTATCATTCAATGAAAAACCTCTTTGCCCTCATCTTTTTTGCATTGATAGCCACTGCCGGCTATACCCAAGGTGCTTTTGCTACATTTATTGATTATCAAAAAGGTTTTTTCCGTCCCGGCGATGCGTTGAAGCGTAAAGAAGACACGCTGCAAAAACAATTTTCAGCCAAAGGATTGTCCTGGCCGGCTAAGTATGTTTACATCCGCTCCTTTAAATATGATGGTGAGTTGGAAGTGTGGGTAAAGAATGATCGAAAAGATCCATTTAAACTTTTTAAATCTTATAGAGTGTGTGCCCTGGCAGGAACACTTGGACCTAAACGCATGCAGGGTGATTACCAGGTGCCTGAAGGTTTTTATTATATTAATGAATTTAACCCCAACAGTACTTATTACCTGTCTCTTGGATTAAACTACCCTAACGCATCCGATAAGATATTGAGCGACTCCCTGCATCCCGGTGGTGATATTTACATTCACGGAAGTTGTGTTACTGTAGGCTGTATACCAGTAACAGATAAGCAAATTGACGAGATTTATATTTTAGCAGCCTATGCAAAGAACAATGGCCAGGATTATATTCCTGTTCACATTTATCCCATTCGCTACAGCAATAAAAGAAGCGCTGCCTATTTAGCCAATCTTGCCAAGAGCGATGCGCAACTAAAATTGCATGCTGAAAAGTTGCAGAACGCATACGATCATTTTGAAATTACGCACCAATTACCTGTTATCATGACCACCAGTAATGGTGATTATGTTTATGATGGTCTCACAAAAAAAGTGGCAGCGTCAGTAGAGAAGTCAAAAAGACCTCCTGTCCAACATCGCACCCGCAACATTACAGAACTGGCCGATGTAGTTACACAATGGCCCGAATTTCCTGGTGGAGGTGAAACCTTCCTGAAATATCTTGATAAAATGGGCAAGGCTTTAGTACCTTCTTTACCGGACTACAGAAAAAAAGCGAATATCATGGTTGAGTTCATTGTTGATACCGACGGCACACCTACTAATTTTAAAGTATTGAATGGTGTGAACGAAGAATTTAATGATGAATTAATTAGTGTATTGGAACAAATGCCTACCTGGCAACCCGCTCTATTAAATGAGAAACCAGTAGCGAAAAAAATGAAGCAGAGCTTTGTGATTGAGTAAAAATTCAAACGTTTACAGGTGTCGGTAACATTGAGCCAATAATTTGTAAACTGTGTACTGGCAGACTTGCAAACCTAAAAAGTGAAAGTTTATTTTATAAGTGGCCTGGCGGCGGATAGAAGTGTTTTTAAGCATATACAGCTTCCTTCTCATTGCGAACCGGTTTATTTAGACTGGATTCCTCCTCAAAAAAACGAATCCCTTTCTGCCTACGCCGTACGACTTGCTGAAACCATTGATGATAATGAAGCCTTTGGGCTAATTGGCCTGTCAATGGGAGGAATGCTTACTGTCGAGATTTCTAACCGGTTAAACCCTGTGTATACAATTCTTATTTCCAGTATTCCTTCATCACAACACCTTCCTACATATTACCGGTATCTGGGTGCTTTAAAGTTACATCGGTACATTCCTATTTCCCTTGTACAAAAAGCTGCGATTTTAAAAAGGTTATTTACTGCAGAATCGGCGGAAGATAAGCGAATGCTGAAGGCTATGATCCGTAAAACAGATGTTCAGTTTATACGTTGGGCGATGGATGCTATTTTAAATTGGAAAAGCACGCGGGTTCCTGACAACATATATCATATACACGGTACTCATGATGAAATATTACCAAAGCGTTTTACCAGTCCTACACATGTTATTTCTAAGGGTGGTCATTTAATGATCCTGAATAGGGCCATTGAGATAAACAAGATTCTGGCAGAGATCTTTACACACTGAGTGGTTTTGTTTTCATCAACACCTGGATGGTTTCAGGTGTTTGTTGCTGAAGAATAATTTCGCTGTCTTTGCACAATTCATTTAGCAGCTTTTGATTATAATGCCTGATGGTAAGCAAGGTGAGATTTTTAGTAACCTGGACGTCGGAGAACGGCGCCGCTGCATGTGCCAGGTGGTCTACTTTCTCAGGGTGTTCATCTACAACGCATAACAGGGTGATAGCTGCATTTTGTGTAAGGTTGGGTTTGAATTTAAATTGCTCAAATAGTTTATATAATTCTGCTGATAATCCTTCTCCTACAAAAGAAAAATCTTTTGAGTTCAATTGTATCAAAGCCTGGTTATATTTATAAACGATGATAGGAGGCAGGTTGTTTATGTTTTTATTGTGAATGCAGGTTCCTTCATCATTGGGGTGGAAGAAAGAACGGACATACAATGGAATGCTTTTGTTCTGTAAGGGTTTAATAGTCTTGGGGTGGATGACCTGCGCACCATAATACGCCATTTCAATTACTTCGCGATAATTCAGTTCCCTGATCCATTGTGCTTCCGCGTATTGCTTGGGATCTGCATTCATTACACCTTGTACATCCTTCCAGATGGTTTGACTTTCTGCGTTTAAAAAATTAGCAAACACGGCGGCTGTATAATCGCTGCCTTCCCTTCCCAGGGTTGTGCTTTCATTTTCATCTGTAGCGCCAATAAAGCCCTGTGTTAAAACAATGTTGGATTGATTAAATAAGGGCAGTACTTGTTGGTTTATTTTTTCAGAAGTAAATACCCAATCAATTCTTGCATCGCGAAAATTATCATCTGTCCGGATGATATCCCGCACATCTATCCACTTATTGCTGATACCAACTTCGTTCAAATAATTGCTTACAATAGCGGTAGAAAGCAATTCGCCTACACAAACTACCTGGTCGTAATAATAATCAAAGTTGCGAACGGGTTTATCGTGGAGCAGCCATTCTACTTCTGTAAAAAAATCGGTCAGTTGATTCGTTGACTGGTCCACCAGTTGGTTAGTAATTTCGAGGTGTTGCTTCTTTACTTCTTCAAATAGCTGCAGCGATTTTACTTTTTCTCCTGCATAAAAAGCTTCCACTACTTTTTCCAGCGCATTGGTTGTTTTGCCCATAGCTGAAATAACCACCAACAGTTTTTCATGCTCATATTTTTTTAGTATTGCTGCTACATTTTTTATTCTTTCTGCCGTGTTAACCGAAGCACCACCAAATTTGAAAACCTTCATGAAAACCAATCTTTCAACAAAGATGCCTAAATGTTGAGTAACGGGCAAAGCGTACAAGTGAGTGATGGCACCTGCTTAGCCAGAGGCAACAACAAAAGCAGACACGGTTACAACGGCCTCGGGAAAAATGATTGTTCCAAAAACAATTCAATTGTTAAGTAAATGCCGTTTTTCCTCTCACTACCTGCCTCTGCCACTCGCGTTTTCCACTTACATTTGTCTCACTAATAAAATGCTTGTAAATGAGCCCTATCAACCGACAGATTCTTACCCTCGATGAATTTACCATCCAGTCGCTGCGACAATTTCCGCACGCCACCGGTGAATTGAGTAGTTTATTACGCGACATTGGCCTGGCTGCCAAACGGGTGAATGTAGAAGTAAACAAAGCCGGGTTGGTTGACATATTGGGTGATCATGGTACAACAAATGTTCAAGGTGAGGAAGTGAAGAAACTGGACATTTATGCGAATAACCAGTTTATGGGTGTGTTGCAACGTGGTGTAAGTTGTGCTGGTATTGCCAGTGAAGAATTGGATGATTTTGTGGCGTTTGACGATGCAGTGAGCCGCAACTCCAAATACATTTGCATGTTTGACCCATTGGATGGCAGCGGCAACATTGATGTGAATATTTCTATCGGGACTATTTTCTGTATCTACCGCCGGGTTACAGAAAGAGGGACAGAGGTTACAAAAGAAGATTTTTTACAAAAAGGAAAGAACCAGGTAGCTGCCGGCTACATTGTTTACGGCTCTTCTACCATGCTGGTGTACGCTACCAGAAGAGGAGTGAATGGATTTACACTTGATCCTTCTATCGGCGAGTTTTGTTTAAGTCATCCCGATATTAAATGTCCTGCAGATGGGAAAATTTATTCTGTAAATCATGGCCACTTTTTTCAGTATAGTGATGAGGTAAGAAAATATATTAATCAATGCCAGAATAAGACAAAAGATAATGGTGGTCCATATACACAGCGCTATATTGGAAGTATGGTTGCTGATGTACACCGTAATCTTATTAAAGGCGGAATATTTATGTATCCCGGCACAACCGATAAACCAAAAGGCAAGCTCCGTTTATTATACGAATGCAATCCTTTTGCTTTTATTGTGGAAGTGGCTGGCGGCAAGGCCACGAACGGTAAACAACCAGTTCTGGAAATACAGCCAACTGAATTACATCAGAGGACGCCTTTCTTTATAGGAAGTAAAGGAATGATGGAAGAGTTAGAAAACTGTACCGGTAAAGTAGCATTTGCTGAACCAGTAGATGCGAGGTAAAGATTTATTTTCCCTGCAACAGCAACTAGATAAAAATATGGTCAAAGAAACCTCGTCTGTAGAACTGGTTAATTATTCCGCAGAACATCAACAAGTGTTCAAGCAATTAAACCTGGAATGGCTTGATCATTACGGATTAACTGAGTCCCATGACCTGATGGTTTTGGATGATCCCCAGGGAACAATACTGGATAAGGGGGGCGCTATCTACCTGGCAGTTTGCGATGAAATAATTGTTGGTTCGGCCGCATTGATGAAGGAAGATGAAGGAGTTTATGAGTTAGCAAAAATGGCCGTGACTATTCCGTACAGGGGAAAAGGAATCAGCAAACTATTAATTGAGCAATGCCTGTCTAAAGCAAGAGAGCTTAATGCACGAAAAATCACCTTGTTTTCGAATCACCAATTAATTACCGCACTTTCTCTTTACCAGAAATACGGATTCAGGCATGTAGTAGTAAAGGACTCTCCTTTTGAAACGGCAGATGTAAAAATGGAACTTATTTTCTAATTCTATTTCATGAGCAATACAATTATATCGGTTCAGAACGTTGTGAAAAATTATGGAAACTTTGAAGCAGTAAAAGGCATCAGCTTTGAAGTGCAGGAAGGTGAGATATTTGGTTTGCTTGGACCGAATGGAGCCGGTAAATCAACTACGTTGGAAATTATTGAAACGCTGCGTACTAAAACCAGCGGCAATGTGTTTGTTGATGGCTTTAACATTGATAAAGACCCAAATGAAATCAAAAAGATCATCGGTGTGCAGTTGCAGACAAGTGGTTTTTATCCCGGTTTAAATTTGGTAGAGCTGATTGATCTTTTTGCAGGGCTGTACAACCGTAAGGCAAATGCTGTTGACTTACTGAACATGGTCAATTTGCGTGATAAAGCAAAATCGAAAGTAAAAGAACTAAGCGGTGGACAAAAACAACGTTTTTCTATTGCTACTACATTAATTAATGATCCGAAAATCATTTTTTTAGATGAACCTACAACGGGTCTTGATCCACAGGCAAGGCGAAATTTATGGGACCTGGTGAGGCAAATTCGTTCTAAGGGAACAACGGTTATAATGACTACTCACTATATGGATGAAGCCGAATACTTATGTGACAGGGTAGCCATTGTTGACAGTGGAAAAATTGTTGCTTTAAACACACCTGATAAATTAATTGACGAATTGGTAGCTACAGGATTCGAGCGTCCGAAGGAAGTAAAACAAGCCAATTTAGAAGATGTGTTTATACATTTGACAGGTAAATCATTGCGTGAAGCTTAAATACAATATATGGGATTGCAAGACAAACTAAGAGGCTTTCGGGATGAAAAGCTGAAAGCAGAAAAAGAGGCCGGCGTTAGTTTTATGGCGGCCAATAAAGAAAAAGAAGAAGTAACAGAACTGCCTAATGGTATTCAGTATTCTGTATTAAAGGAAGGAACCGGGCCTCGCCCAACTATCAATAGTACAGTGAAAGCACATTACAGGGGATGCCTGTTGGACGGAAAGGAATTTGACAGTTCATTTAAACGTAACCAACCATTTACGGCGCCATTAACTTCTTTGATCACAGGATGGCAGGAAGTAGTGCCATTGATGCCGGAAGGAAGTACATGGCGTTTATGGATCCCTTCTCATTTAGCTTATGGTGATTATGGAACAGGTGGCATACCTGGTGGCGCTACATTGATGTTTGATATAGAATTGATAAAAATTCTTTGAAGGATGTGTCGCTCTGAACGAGATGATTTAAGTTTTCGGAGCAATCGCAAGCGACAACATTAGTAGTTGGGAATGTATATGCAGAACCTGTTTCAGCTTATTTTATTTGCGAGTTCGCTGAATTACATAATCAAATAAACATGTCACCATGACAACCGCACTTCAATACCCTATTGGGAAATATGAACCGCAGCCCTATTCTGAAAAGTTGAAGGAACAGTGGCTGGCTGATATTAAATTCCTTCCCAATGCTATTGAAAATGCTGTTCACAATTTGGACGAGCACCAATTGCAAACGCCTTACAGGGATGACGGTTGGACCGTTCACCAACTGGTACATCATATTGCCGATAGTCATATTAATGCTTATGTTCGTTTTAAGTTAGGGTATACTGAAAATAATCCCACTATCAGGCCTTACGAAGAAAAATTATGGGCTACAACATGGGATACTTTGCATCTTCCCATTAATATCTCTATCACATTGTTGTATGCACTGCATCAGCGGTGGTACGAATTTTTAAACCATTTCTCCGAGGAAGACTGGGACAAAACCGTTTATCACCCGGAGCATAAAAAAGAGTTTACACTTTGGCATTTGTTAGGTATGTATGCGTGGCACAGCAGACATCATACAACGCATATAACCGGGCTAAGGGAAAGAATGGGTTGGATATAGTGGGAATTTTTAAGTTTATAGTTTATGGAATGGAAAATATTGGAATCGGAATATTTATTTAACGAGCCGTGGTTAACAATAAGAAAAGAAAAATGTGAGTTGCCTAATGGCAAGATCATGCCGGCCTATTATACGCTTGAGTATCCAAGCTGGGTAAGCGCTTTGGCATTGACAAAAGATAACAAAGTAGTAATGGTAAAACAATATCGCCATGGATTGGGAGTAATTAGCACGGAATTGCCAGGTGGAGTTGTAGATAAAGGAGAAACGCCTGAGGTTGCAATTGCCAGGGAATTAAAAGAAGAAACTGGATATGTTTTTGAGTCGTATGAACTCATTGGCAAGATCTGCGCAAATCCCGCTACCACTAATAATTACATGCATATGTTTATTGCGAGGGGAGGAGAAAAGGTAGCTGAACAAAGCTTAGATGAAACAGAAGATGTGGAAACAGTGATATACGATATTGATGAAGTAAAGCAGTTAGTAAAAGAAAATAAGATTGTGCAGAGTCTGCATGTGTCCTGTATCTTTTACGCACTGAATAGAATAGAACAGATGCAGTATTAAAGGAATAAAATTAATGTAGCCGGCTTTTGTAATTCTTATCATCGCCTGTTGTGTCACT
>DAIQPL010000368.1:0-3935 GCA_036787395.1 Flavisolibacter sp.
CCCACCAGGTGGTTTGCAAAAGCGCACGTGGTAAGGCAATAGAAACAAAGGGTCAGCAGCAGTTTCTTCATTGGGGTAGAAGCTTTTAGTTTGGTTTGCTCCCAAGATAATAAAGAAAACAACAGTTTAATTTTTCTGTGGTAACCTGACGTAGAAATAACTACCATTCGCTTTAGGCATATTTCTTCCTGCATTCGGAAAAAGGACATAACAGTTAGCACGATAGAAAGAACACGGTTCTGCCAAAGAATTTTTAGCTTAAGAAATCATGTTAAAAAAAGTTTATTGGCATAGGCCTAAAATGCTAAACAAACCAAAGTTGTACTTAACTTTATTAGCCTGAATAGCTTCCGGGAAGCTATTAACCTTAACCATGTTGACAAATTGTAACCTACTTCTTCAAAGTATAACGGAAGCCATTTTTATGCTTGATAAGGATGGGTATGTTAAATATTCCAATCCGGCTGCAACAGCCATCACTGGTTATTCCGCAGATGAATTATTGAATCAATCTTTATCCCTTTTTTACACTGATGGCAATGATAGTACTAAAAGTGGGTATGAATTGAGCCAGGCCCTTAAAAAAGGAAAGTACATGTCCGAAGGATGGAGAATAAAAAAGGGGGAAGCCAGGTTTTGGGGAGAAATATTATTGTCTCCTGTGTATGATGAAAAAAACACGCTGGCAGGTTACAGTTGTATTATTCGGGACATTTCTGAAAAAAAACAATTAGAGCTTGAGCTCAGGAAAAATGAAGAACGTTACCGTTTGATGGTAGAAGGTGTAAAGGATTATGCCATTTTTATGCTGGATGCAAATGGGTACATACAAACCTGGAACGATGGGGCCAAACGAATTAAAGGGTACAATTCAAATGAAATCATCGGGAAGCATTTTTCAGTTTTTTACAGGGCTGAGGACCTGGAAAATAAAAAACCGGAAAGAGAGTTAACCATAGCCATTAAAGAAGGACGGTATGAAGAAGATGGATGGAGGGTAAAAAAGAATGGCTCGGTTTTCTGGGCTAATGTTGTACTTACTGCTTTGTACAGCGAACAAAACAAACTCATAGGTTTTTCAAAATTAACCCGCGATCTTACCGAACGCAAACGAAAAGAAGAAGAACTTCAGCAGAGTGAAGAACGGTATCGTTCGCTGGTAGAGCAGGTAACCGACTATGGAATTTTTATGTTGGACGAGAAAGGAAGGATTGCCAGCTGGAATGAGGGCGCCAGGAGAATCAAAGGTTATAATGCAGATGAAATTATAGGAAAATACTTTGCAATTTTTTATCCTGAAGAAGACATTCTGAATGGCAAGCCGGCTTACGAATTAAAAGTAGCAAGAGCAGAAGGTAAATTCGAGGAAGAAGGCTGGAGGTTAAAAAAAGATGGAAGCCGGTTTTGGGCTAACGTGGTAATTACGGCAGTCTATAATAAGCAAGGTATTCTCGTTGGATTTTCAAAAGTTACCAGGGACCTCACAGAAAGAAAAAAATCTGAAAGGGAATTAAGAGATAGCTATGACAGTTATCGCAAACTCGCTCATGAATTGAGAGTAACGAATACAGAGCTATCGCATGCCAATGAAGAGTTAGAACAATTCACTTCAATTGTATCACATGACCTGCAGGAGCCGGTACGAACCATTAAAAGTTTTTTGACGCTGATAGATATAAAGCTGGATCAAGTGCAATCCGCCGATCTTAAACTATATATCAATAAGGCGCTTAATGCCGCGGGCAGAATGAAAGAGCTGATTCAAAATCTTTTGCATTATTCTCAATTGAGCAAGGATGAAATCACCCGGGAAGAAGTGAATGTGGCCCTTCTTTTTAATGAAGCATTGAAAAACTTAGAATCCTCTGTTGATGCCAGTAAGGCGCAAATAACAATTGAAAATGAGGTGGACACTATTTATGGTGACCGCGTTCAATTGGTGCAGTTGATTCAAAACCTGGTGAGCAATGCTCTTAAGTTTACCTCCTCAGAAACCCCACAGATAAAAATAAAATGTACTAAGGAAGACGGTCACGTAAAATTTGCAGTGTCCGATAATGGCATTGGTATTGCCCGGGGCGATCTCAGTAAAGTATTTGAAATTTTCAGGAGGTTGAATACAGCAAAAGAATACCCCGGAACCGGAATTGGCCTGGCCATTTGCAAAAAGATTGTGGACCGTCACCAGGGGAAAATATGGCCTGAGTCGAAGCCGGGCAAAGGCACTACTTTTTATTTTACCCTTAACGAAGAAACACCAGAAAGGCGATCTGCATAATGATGAAATATAAAATTATTATTGTTGAAAACGACGAGGACGAGCAACTCTTTATGAAAGAAGGGTTTGATGCTACCCATTTATTTCAAATACTGGCTGTACTAAAAAACGGGGATGTTTTATTTAGCTGGCTGGAAGAAAACCCGTACCTGCTTCCGGATGTTATTTTATCTGACCTTAACATGCCAGGCAAGAACGGTTATGATGTTATTGCTGAAATAAAATCAACTCCATCTTATTCCCATATTCCGGTCATTATTACTTCAACCTCGTCAACAAAAACTATAATTGATAAATGTCTTGCCCTTGGTGCTTCGGATTACCTGGTTAAGCCAGAAACATTTGTTGAGTATGTTCCTTTTGTAAGACGCTTGCACCAACTGATTGAGGAAAAGCAATGGGTGAAGTGATCATCTTTCTTTCTGAACAAGGTCTTTGTAACCAATCAGCACAATTCCTTTTTGTTTTATAAACGCTTTCACTTTCTTACTGGTAAATAAATCTGTTACTCCCTGGCGGTCAGTGGCCACATTCTCATATCCAATATGGTAGACAGACCTCAACTCTTCGTTGTCTATTCCCGGGTGGTCAATAAACCAATATGTTTTACCCGGCTCTAACTTGCCAAGCCTTTTAATAAAACTTTGAATCTTTTCTTCCGATGTTTTTGATGGACCGTCATAGCCAGCGAACACTACGCCATAGTCTTCAAGGTCAATATCAATGCCGTATTCCACCGCCAGCTTTCTTGTGAGGGCTTTTACTTCGTTGGTAAGGTTGGTGCAATTCATATGTGAAGATATATGACTGATGCGGGGAATTTTTTTCAGCGCCAGTTCTATCTGTGCACGAAACTCCTTTTCAATATCCTCTATCTTCCAATGGTTTTCCATTATAGACTGACCGGGGTAATTTTTGTTAGGATAAACCATGGGGAAGAAATAACCATTACTGTCCTTAAGGCTGGGGCAATCTGATAATGGTCGCCATTTTATATTTTCCCATTCACTTGTAAGTGCCAGGTGAATACCTACATCCACTCCCGGGTTTTGTTGCAACAGTTTTACCGCTTCCGGAAACCACGGTGATGCTACAATTACTTCAACGGAAGTTTCAATACCTTCTTTATACGATTTGATTAGAGCTTCATTTCCGGAATGCGTATAACCCATATCATCGCCGCGAACAATGAGCCTGATGGGTTTTTGTTGTGCATACAGAACATTAAAAACAAAAAGGAAGGGAAGAATGAAAACTGTTTTTTTCATATGTACTATCAATACCTTTTTCGAAGTCATACATCCTGCACATCATACACAACCACTTTGTCCCACAGGTGCGAGCAATCAGCTATAAATTTTTTGTGAATGGGATCATCCTGGTAAACCTTTTGTCCTGCAAGGTCATCAAAGAACATGAGCTCAGAAGCATGATAACTGTTATCTACCACATCCCGTTTTTCAGTAGATGCCGGTACACCAATGTATATTTTACGAACGGACTTAATTTTTTTCAGGGTTTGCAAACCGGCCAGCAGCTTGTCCAGGTCTTCCTTTGAGCCAGGATTTTTAAGCCAGAAGAAAACATGATGAATCATTCCTTTTTTCTTTTCTTTAAAAGAAGGTAATGCTTTTGCCGCCAAACCGGCGCCAACCAG
>DAIQPL010000104.1:0-12107 GCA_036787395.1 Flavisolibacter sp.
CGAAGCGTTTATCGCTTTGGAACAAGGTGTAAGTTCAATAGAGGAAATAAATACCGCAATGAAGTTGGGTACTAATTATCCTTATGGCCCTTTTGAATGGTCAGAAAAAATAGGTCTCAAAAAAATAGCATCTCTTTTAAAAAAATTATCAGGTAGCCAAACACGCTACAGCCCTTGCCCTTTATTGGTTCAGCAAGCAGGTTAGTTATAGCAAAGCAATTTACTGTGAATAAAACTTTGTTTAATTTGCTAAAATATTTAGTAATTTAGTATCCTTATTTACAACCAATTGTTTTCTATGGAACCTGTAAACATTTCGATGCCGGGTTATCGCATCAATGAATACCTTCTGGTACTTAATCCACAGGAAGAATTGCGGGCCCGCATTCTTAAAGTGAAAGAAGAATTCGGCGAAAAGTTTAAGTCAAACATAGCTAAGTATACAAAGCCCCATATTACGCTGGTCAACTTTTTGTCGTGGGATATGATGGAAGAAAAGATCATGCAACGCTTTCAGGCAATTGCCATGGGGGTGCCTCCATTTAAAGTTGAACTGAGAGATTATGGAAGCTTACCTTCCCACACCATCTACATCAATGTTGTTTCAAAGCTACCTATTCAAAACCTGGTTAAAGAGTTGAAAGATGCGCAACGCTTAATAAAACTAAATAATGAAAACAAGCCGCATTTTATTGAAGAGCCGCATCTGATCATTGCCCGCAAACTAAAACCGTGGCAGTACGAGCAGGGATGGTTGGACTTTTCGCACCGTCATTTTACCGGTCGTTTTATCGCGGACAGTATGCTTTTATTAAAGCGCCCTGCCGGAGAGAAAGGTGCTTTTCAAATTGCAAAGCGTTTCGAATTTCAAAACCTTCCGGTAACTACTAAACAGGGAAACTTATTTATGTAGCCAGCTGTATACCGATATCAGCTTTACTTGCGTCGCACTCTTGTACCAACAGTACCTCTATTGAACAAATTAATCTGTGAAAAATGGAAGAGCTAAATCAAGACGAGCCAATTGACACCTATAAAAAAGGAAGAGGAGCACAGTTCAACACAAAAAATAAATTCATCGCTAATGAGTCTACGAGGGAGCACATTGAAGGCATTGATGAATGGGAAGAGCCGGACGTTCCAACCCAATACATAGAAATATTTCCAAAAACTATTGTCAACAAAGTAGATAGCCCCGATGTGGGTATGATGTACAGCATGAATCCTTACCAGGGATGTGAGCATGGATGTATTTATTGTTATGCACGAAACTCATTTGAGTATTGGGGATATAGTGCAGGCCTGGATTTTGAAAGCAAGATACTGGTAAAGAAAAATGCACCAGACCTTCTTCGAAAGTTTTTGATGCATCCGAAATGGGACGCCACGCCAATCATGTTAAGCGGCAACACCGATTGCTATCAACCTGCAGAGCAAAAGTTCAGGATAACAAGAAAGTTGCTGGAAGTGTGTAATGAATTCAATCAGCCAGTGGGCATACTTACAAAAAACGCGTGGATCATTAAAGACAAAGATGTATTGCAGGAAATGGCGAAGAAAAAAATTTTGTCGGCCATGGTATCCGTTACGTCATTTGACGATAAGCTGCGTAGAGCAATGGAGCCAAGAACCGTCACTGCCAAACAACGGTTAAAAGTAATTGAAGAATTAAGTAGTGCTGGTGTTCGTATGGGCATCATGATGGGGCCCATGATACCAGGACTGAATGAGCACGAAATGCAACGGATAATGAAAGCAGGGAAAGATGCCGGCGCCACATTTACTGCTTACACTTTTATTCGCTTGAATGGCGCCATCAAGTTATTGTTTCACGACTGGCTGTATAAAAACTTTCCTGACCGTGCTGATAAGGTCTGGCACCTGATTGAAGCAAGCCATGATGGAAAGGTAAATGACAGCGAATGGGGAAGGCGAATGAGAGGTGAAGGAAACATTGCACAGATAGTTTCGCAGCAATATAAAAAATATGGCAAGCTGTATGGAATGAATGAAGAGCGATGGGAGTTGGACACGAGCATTTTTAGAAGACCGGGAGAACAAGGAAAATTGTTTTGAAATGCTGGCTTCACTAAAAGACCAAAAGCTAGCTTTCATAAGAATGCTGTTGTTGTAGCCCTTACTTTACACAAAACACTTAACAGCCGAAAAAAAGAACAGTAAGATCGTCTATCGATTGCAAAAAGCCAGGACAAGCATCTAATCATTCTATCTTTTGATACGTTACCCTGTAATCGGCAGACATGTACAGAAGGATCTGGTAAAGTTTTACACTGAACTGTTTATCTTTTGTCATCCATTCAAAGCTTTCAACGTTATAAAAATCAGGGCTGGTCCCGGAATAATCTTTAAAGGATAGTTTCTCATGATCGAATTTATATTCGGTCTCTGCCTCCGAAGGCCAGTTGGGACCGGGTGAGCCGGCGGAATAAAATGCAAGGAGGTTTTTTCCATTCTTTTTTAAAAAACGAAGGGTATCTGCAGGTTGACGCCCGGCAGCGTCTCCAACACGTACCCACGTACCAAAAAGAGCAGTTTCGGCGGAGCTGTTTTCCTTTTTATCACAACCTGTAATAAAAGTAGTTACGGCCATCATCAATGCAAAAAAAGATCTGTTCATAAAACAGTTTTTTAATTGACCAGGTGAACGGGAAAACCGTTGCATATTCAATACCCGTTAATATGATTTAAGTATAAGTCCAATGAAAAGGACCTCATTTGTAACAGGAATGTTTGTATAAGAAGTGTTTACATTTCTCATGTGGAGACGTTTGTATCCTAAACCATCAGGCGGACGTTGAACCTGCCGTTGGTAAACCAGTGCTTGCCGGTAGTAAGTTTGTGTTCCCTGCCGGTGTGTTTTTAATTAGCTTACTATAGTTTCTTAAGTGGGAAAGTTCATCAGCAAAGGAAGTGAAGGAAGATGTTAAATAGTTTTATAAAGCAGCCTTGATACGAAATGAACGTTTATACTTAGGTAATACAGTTTGTTTTTAAATTCCAAAATATTGAAATGACACTCATCGATTTTTTATCCTTAGATGAACTGTCCCGTAAAAAGGTCATCAGGGAAGCAGCCTATGTAGCATCAAGGCAGGAGGGTGAACTGGATATTATCCTCTATAAAATAGAACACTTTTATGTGGAAGCGTATTTTAATAACCACACCAAAACATTTGAAAGGATAAAGCCGTTTAAAACACGCAAACGCCTTTGGCTTTATTTTGATGTACGCCTGAACTAGTAGTTTGAAGGCTCACCCAGCTTGTAAAAAGATATAGATGAATAATCAAATAAGCCCTGACGCTCAACGGCACTAATTTCCTTTTGTCGACGATGAATATGTGTCGTTGGTTTTATGTGGTTGTGACAATGTACAGCCACCATAATGCTAAAGCAATTGCGCTTTCTATACAATGAGTTAGCGCCAACCGTTATGTTAAGGGCTTTAATCCGTATTTCAAAATGATGTCTTCAGCAGCGGCGGGGTCAACGATTAAACCATATTTAGCGCCGGTTTCTCTCACTTTATCCATCTGTGGTGGCTTCCCGGTTTCCAGAAAAGGAGCTAATTCGGCAAAATAATATTCAAAATTTCCCGGGGTAATTACTTCAATAAAACGTATTCTTTCTGTTCCTGAATTCCAGAATGTATGAAAGATGCCTCTCGGTTTTACAATATAATCTCCCGGACCGGCAACTTGTACTTTGCCATCCTGTATAACCGAAAGTTCTCCTTCCAACACGTAAGAAATTTCATCTTCATGTGTATGCTTATGCATGGGTGCTCCAATACTTTTTGCTTCCAGGGTATGCTCAACAATAGCTGCAGAGCCGTTGACTGATTTGCTTAAAACTTTATACGTCGTTCCTAAAGCCCTGAAAAGGATATTTTGGTTAACCCCGACATCAGGCCGGTTATCATTTGAATTCATATCTGTAAAGTTCAATTTGTGATGATGAACAGCTTAATCAACAGGCTTCACATTATATTATTATCCTGTTGTGACTTATACCAATCGTTGTACCCTGGATAAAATTAGCAATCGCACGATTAAAGGTCTAATTTAAAAGAATACAAAAGAATTCGTTTGGATGCCGCTTTTCGTCGATTGTGTTTACCGCTTGGAAAGATTTGCGAAGAAGAACAATCACTCCTAAAACAGCAACATCATGCAAAAAAACATTCCCTTTGATTTTGTCTTTGACTATCTTTTTCCCCTTGAA
This sequence comes from Flavisolibacter sp., assembly GCA_036787395.1. Classification (GTDB taxonomy): domain Bacteria; phylum Bacteroidota; class Bacteroidia; order Chitinophagales; family Chitinophagaceae; genus Flavisolibacter. The sequence continues at coordinate 4,246 of DAIQPL010000104.1, forward strand.
GTCAAAGTCAAACCCATGTTTGGGCTATTTGCATTATATGTGGGGGAAAAAATTGTTTTCATGCTTCGGCAAAGAACAGAGAACCCCGAAATAAACGGGGTGTGGATAGCCACTAGCGGGGAGTATCACAAAAGCTTAAAGAAAGCCTTTCCATCCTTACGTTCAATTGCGGCCAGTTCAAATGGCATTGCTGAAACAGAATGGCAATTGCTGCCCGTGGATACAGACGACTTTGAAAAATCTGTGATCACAGCTTGTGAATTAATTAAACAAAATGATCCTCGTATTGGAAGAATTCCCAAGCCTCCCAAACCGAAAACTAAAACGGCTCATGGCACAAAAAAGCCTGGCGATTAACACTACTTTTTGTCAAGTCAGCTTCAATCTACCTTTCTGAAGCAGTTGTGATTAACAAATGACTGATTCCTAAAGCTTGTATAGAATACTTATCTCATACCATTGGCAAACCTAATAACGGCTTTCATACGCCCATTTCTGCAAATCAGCCGTTTTCACCACAACTTATTCAAGAGGTAAACTAGATTTAGAATCAAATTCATAAATATGCGGTCTGGACTTGCCTGGATGGTACTAATGGTTGCTATGATCATGACTTCCTGTAAGAAAGAAAATGTAACAGAAACCAATACACCACCAGCTTCGGTTAAGAGGGTATTACTGAAAGATATAACTATACCCCACCTGCCTTCACCCTATTACCATTTCGAGTATGGACCAGACAGCGCAGCAGTTAAAGCTTCTTTTGGTTCCGGGTTTACTATGTATGATGTGTTTTATAACGGGAAAAACATCAGTGAGATGCGGAATAATATAATTGTTAACCACGACACCCTGCGTTATCTGTATGATAATACGGGCAAAATTGCATTGATTAAATTTATAAACGACGCCGGAGTTACCTACAGACATGTAACCTTTAATTACAACGGGCAACAGGTAAAGGAAATCGAATGGGATCGCAAAGAGGGCAACATTGGTTTTTTGATAGACCGAACGCTCAGTTTTTCTTACTTTGCCGATGGCAACGCAAAACAAATTACCGAACACCGACCAGCCATTAACGGGCAGCCGGAGACTACGTACATGACGCAGTTCGACCAGTATGATGATAAAATAAATGTAGACGATTTCTCTCTTTTACATGATGGTATTCATGACCACCTTTTCCTTTTGTCCGGAGTGCGGATACAAAAAAACAACCCACGCAAAGAAGTTCGTACAGGAGATGGGGTTAATTACACAGTCAACTATACTTACACGTATACTAATGATAATGCTCCTGTAACCAAGAAGGGCGATCTGTTATTCACCAGTGGGTCGGATGCAGGGAAAAGTTTCCAGACCACTTCCAATTATACTTATTATTAAGGAATGTGCCTTTCGCTAATAATGCGCAACAGGGCAATTTGAAAAATGAATAGAAACTCATAATCGCGATATTGTAAGTCCTCCATCCACCATTATTATTTGTCCTGTGGAATAAGGAAAATTTTGAACAGCCAGTGCACTCACGGCTTTTCCAACATCTTCGGGATAACCCCAACGTTTTTGTACACACAAACCTTCATCAATCAGCTCATCATATTTTTCTTTTACTCCTTTTGTCATGTCGGTATAAATTATACCGGGACGAACTTCATAAACCGGGATATCAAACTCACCTAAACGAACGGCAAATAATTGTGTTACCATACTAAGACCGGCCTTGGAAACGCAATATTCTCCCCTGTTTACCGAGGCCACTGTTGCAGAAATTGATGAAACGTTTATGATGCTGGCAGTAAATGAAGCATCAGCCTTTTTTTGTTCAATCATCCAGTTGGCGGTAAGCTGGGTCAAAAAATAAGTGCTTTTAAGATTGGTAGCTATCAGCCGGTCGAAACTTTCTTCCGTGGTTTCCAGAACATCACGTCTTTCCTTAGGGGCCACCCCGGCATTATTAACCAGTACATGCAATTTTCCAAAATGATCCTTTACCTGCTGTACAATTTTTTTTCTGTCGCCTGGTAAGGAAACATCACCCTGGCAATACAAGACATTTGATCCTGACTTGCGCAAATCTTCCATAGCATCACCAACAGCTTTCTCATCTCTTAAACCATTAATGGCAAGGTCAAAACCATTTTGTGCAAGTTGCTTTGCAATGCCATAGCCAATACCCCTGCTTCCTCCGGTAATCAATGCTACTCTTTTCATGATATTTAATAGTTTAACTCTTATAAGTATTGGAACCACATAGAACATAGCTCACAATAGAAAACACATAGCCTATGCGACAAACTATGTTTCTATGTGGCTATGTGGTTCATTAAATTTTCAAAAAATTACCGAAGGCCGAAGTGTGCGACGCAACAGGCGATGATAGTAGCAATGCAGCCGACATCATACAATAGTTTTACAACTCAGGAATGTCCACCCAACAACGTTTGCTCCAGCTTTCAAGTCCTTTCTCTGCTAACTGTACTCCTTTAGCTCCGTCGCGAAGATCCCACGGAAACGGTTCGTCTTTTACCACATGTTTTAAAAACATTTCCCACTGCACTTTAAAAGCATTATCATAACTCTCCTGCTCCGGCATTTTTGCCCATCCTTCAAAAAAATTGATGGACTGAGGAATGTCGGGATTCCATATAGGTCTTGGCGTGTTTCCGTAATGCTGAATATAACATTCCCGTAACCCTGCAACAGCAGAACCTTTTGTTCCATCAACCTGTAATGTAAGCAAGTCATCGCGCCTGACCCTGACTGTCCACGAGGAGTTAAAATGGGCAATGACACCATCTTCCAATTCGAAAGTAGCGTACGCTGAATCATCCGCCGTGCAGGCATATGGTTTACCTTGTTCATCAATACGTTTTGGAATATGTGTGGCGCCTGTGCACGAAACAGCTTTTACTTTTCCAAATACATTATCCAATACATAACGCCAATGACAAAGCATATCTACAATAATACCTCCATCATCTTCTTTCCTGTAATTCCATGATGGGCGTTGCGCCGGAATGGTATCCCCTTCAAAAACCCAGTAGCCAAATTCGCCACGCACCGAAAGTATTTTGCCAAAGAAACCTTGGTGGATTAGTCGTTTTAGTTTTATAATGCCGGGGAGCCAAAGTTTGTCCTGAACAACACCATTTTTTAATCCTGCTTCTCTACATAGTTTATAAAGTTCCATTGCCGTTTTTGTGTCTGTTGCAACAGGCTTCTCGCAATAAATATGTTTAGCCGCTTTTACGGCCTGCTTCACGGCATCAGCTCTTCGGCCCGTTACCTGTGCGTCGAAATAGATGGCATTGTGTTTATCAGCGAGTGCTTCATCCAGGTTGGTAGTTATTTTTTTGACTCCTGATAGACTGGATAGTTGTTCGAGTTTATTTTTATTGCGTCCAACAAGAATTGGGTCAGGCATGATGGTTTCCTCTTCGTTGATCCTGACACCGCCTTGTTTTATGATGGCTGCTATGGATCGTAACAGGTGCTGGTTTGTTCCCATACGGCCAGTTACTCCATTCATAATAATTCCTATGTTATGCTGCTTCATTGTTCAGGATTTTTCTTTGTATGCTTTGATAATTTTTTTAAGAAACTGTTCCTGGTCTTGCTGCCAGTATTTGCTGGAAAATATTTCAACTTCGTAAAAACCAGTAAAGCCTGTTGCCTCTACCCATGATCTTATTTTGTTGATAGGAATGCATCCATCGCCCATTAGTCCACGGTCCAGCAACAAATCGGTGGTTGGTGTATTCCAATCACAAATGTGAAACGCAAATAGATGATTATTTTCTCCGCAACGCTTTATTTCCTGTTCTAAAGTAGAATCCCACCAAAGATGGTATACATCTATGGCCACACCAACATTCGGTGAATGTATTCGATCAGCCATATCATTTGCCTGCGCCAGTGTATTGATAGCGGACCGGGTATCGGCATACATAGGATGTAAGGGTTCGATAGCTAATTTTATTCCTGCAGCTGCAGCTTCGGGAAGAATGGTTTCAATGCCTTCCTGTATCTGTTTCCTTGAATCGTCAAGTGACTGGAAAGGATCAGCGCCACAAACAAGAACAATTAAAGGAGCACCAAGCTCGGATGCTTCTTCAATAGCTTTAAGATTATCATCAATTGCAGTTTGTCGTTTTTCTTTTTCTTTATTTGGGAAAAAACCGCCGCGGCACAGAGATACAATATCCAAACCCTGGTCTCTCAATAGCTGGCCGGCTTGTTTAATATTCCTGTTCGCTAATGCATCACGCCAAACAGTAATTCCTTTCACGCCTTCAGCTGAAAAATTTCTTGCTGCCTCTTCAATGCTCCAGGGTTTTGTTGTGATGGTGTGAATGCACAACTGCGAAAGATCGTTTAGTGGTTTAGCATTCATCAAAGGCAGTTGAAAAAGGTGTAATACTTTTCGTTATTGATAACCCCTTGCAGGTAAAGGCATACTTCTCTTGCATGATAATCGCCCCACATGCTTGATTCACCATTTGGAATTTTACTTCCCGCAGGGACATAATCCCAACCATTTGGACGGTGATAGATAGAATGAAGCACGATTCCCTGGTGTGCTTCATTGGTACTTAAATACGGCTCTTCTAATAAAGTATTTAAAACGCAGAGGCCTGCCTGCCAGTACCGGTCTCCTGCTACATCCGCTTTGGTCTGCAAATATCTTCCTAACCGCAACAACCCTTGGGCTCCTATTGCGGCCGCTGAACTATCAACCGGTTCATAAGAATTAAATGGGTCGGCAGGTTTATTTAAATAGTCGCCCATTTTTGCAAGTCCGGGTGCACCTGTATCCCAATATGGAATACCGTCTGCACATGAATTTTGGATATAAAAATCGCAGGTGGCTTTTGCGGCCTTAAGTAAAAAAGATGCAATGATATCTTTTCCTCCAAAATTTTGCAGCTCTGTTTCGTTCATGGTTTCCAGCCATTCCAATTCCTCTGCAAATCCACACATAGCCCAGGCAAGTCCTCTTGTCCATGTGGTAAAACCAGAGAAACCTTGCTGCGAATTAGGACATCGGAAATTTCCATCCTTTACATTAAAAACACATTCATGCGCTGTGCGGCCCCACACATCATAGCTATCACGTCCTTCTCCATAAAAAACAGAATAATCTCCAGTAGCTTTTAAGTGTTGAATGGTACGTTCCAGCAAGTTTATTTTTACATCACCTTCTCCCTGGAAAACATGGCCAAGGCAGTGACTAACCACCAATGCACGACACGAGCGAATGGTATCTACAAACAGGGAATGTGCACCATTAAAAGAATGGATAAAACCACCATTTTTGATCACGGTCCAACGGCCTGCCTGTACAGCGCCGGAAATTTTTAAAGCGAGTTCATAAAAGTTCTTTTCCCATTCGCTAAAGGAAATTTTACCTTCTTTCATGAGTCGAAGCAGGTTTCCATAAGTGCTTATATTATTAAAGCCATGATCATGGACACCTGTATGACTTACGTGCGGAGCCATTGATTGCACTGTTTTCTTCTTGCCCTTTTCTATAAAAGATTCATCTCCGGTAGCATCAAATTGAAGAATAGAAGAACCATATTGAAATCCTTGTGTCCACTCGGTCCATCCTCTTGTTGTATATTTTCCATCTACGGTGAATACAGGAGAGCCCTTGCTTTCATCATAATCTTTTTCAATCAGTTTTATTTTTTTGGCTGACAGTTCCCAAAACCTATTGAGTTTATTATTTAGATCGGCAGTTTTTAAGTCTTGGTTAATCTTCATCATCAGGTTACTAATTATTCAAAGTAATTAAAAAGTTTATATCCTGGAGAAAAGGAACCACACAGGCAGATAGAAACATAGGCTATCACATAGTTTATTCTTGCGGCAATAAAGCAAACAGGTTATTGACCAATGTCTTTTGTCCTTCCTTAAAAATATTAACGCAATGAAAGTTAATGAGAATACCTTTTGGTTTTTGCAACATTTGCATATAAGAAAGTAATACAGCATCATGTATTGGCAATAGCCCCTCTTGCGCTTTTATTTCAACACAAAGCACATCTTCCACTAATACATCCAATCTAAGTTCTGTATCGAGTTGTATTCCTTTATATTGCAACGGAACCCAAATCTGGCTTTTGTTCTCTATTCCACGCAAAGTCAGCTCTCTTAAAAAACACTTTTCATAAATACTTTCTAATAAACCCGGGCCAAGATGTTTATGTACTTCTATAGCGCAGCCGATAACCTTGTAAGTAAGGTCATTTAGATATTTTTTGGTCATGTTTGTTATTAAAGGCGGCCTTTAAATTTCTATGCTTCTATGTGCCTATGTGGTTCAACGCTTCCTGCGTATGTATTTATATTTTTTGGAAGCATAGCTATTGCAATGATACCCACCACTGCCAAAAAAATTAAAGCGGCAAACCCATTTGCATAACTGCCATTTCTATCACGAAGCCATCCCACAAACATGGGCGCTACTGCTTCGGCTATACCATCTGCCGTTAATACCAGTCCCATGACACGGCCCATTATTTTTACTCCAAACAATTCAGCTGCCATTAAAGGGATCACCATATAATCTCCACCCAGACCCATACCGAAAATAAAGGCAAACAAATAAATAACGCCTGGTGAAGACGCAAAATAAAGTAATGGTATTGATGCTGCCACTAAGGTGTAGATAAGGATCATGACATATTTCTTGGCAAACCGGTCTGCCAGCCAACCCATCAACAAACGTCCGATAACACTAGAAAAAAGAACCAGTGATAAAATATTGGCAGCCTGCGACTGTGAATATTTAAGGTCAAGACTAAAAAAAAGTTTAAGATTTTGATTGGTGCCACTCACAGCGCCGATAGAACACATACTACCAATCACCAGCAGGTAAAAGGGCCAGCTTTTTACTATTTTTTTAAGCGGTGCCCGATGTTGTTCCAACACGGTTTCTTTTGCAGGAACTTCCGGATTTTCTTTTACCATCCATGCCATAGGAAAAGAAACAACTACCGTCATAATTCCCAAGATCATCAATGCCTGGTGCCATCCAAATTGTATGTTTAACCACTTCGCTATTTGCGGTACTAACATGCCTCCAATACCAATTCCTAAATAAGCAAAGCCCATAGCCTTCCCCCGTGACTTATTGAACCAGCGGGCAGTTAAAACCTGGTTGGGTAAGGGGCCGGCACACATATAAGCCAACGCATTAAAAACATAGAATAAATAAAATTGCCAGAGAGTAGTCACAGTGCTTAAACCAATCAATGCTATACCGCCCATTAAAATTCCTGAAAGCATTAATCTTCGGGGACCAAAACGATCAATTAACCAACCTGCAAAAAATCCCAGTAAGCCAACAGCTACTTTGGCAAACGCATTGCCGGATGTAACAGTGGCCCTCGACCATCCAAATTCTTTCACCCAGAAATCGTAAAAAAAAGGAAGGCCATAGAACAGGATGCCAACAATTGAAAACAGGCTAAGGAAACCCGTAGCAGCAACTTTTAGTTGACCTGCAGATAATCTATTGGCTTGCATTACATCGTTATAGTTTGTGAATATAACAATCAAAAGCATTCAATAAAATTTCGTGCATCCGGCCGGTAAAACTATATAGGCACCTAATACCGCCATCGGATGTAATTCTTCACACCACACAAGATTATTATGAACGGGGCAGATTAAAAGTTCAATCGTCTATCAAACTTTTTTTTGTTGGGCCTGGCAATAAGCGGCACACTAAATTTGTCTAAAAAAAATATTTCTTCTGAAAATTTGGTAGCATTAAAAAAATATCTTCATCTTTGCAACGCAAAAAAAAATTATTCATGCTCCGAGAGATGTTACATATCGAAATAGCG
>DAIQPL010000369.1:0-3925 GCA_036787395.1 Flavisolibacter sp.
CATGAAAATGCTTTAACGATGCAAACGTAAACTAGTTTATAATATAAACCAAAATAATTTTTGTGGTCTTCCTTAGATGGATACTCTGCTTCGTTTAACAAAAAAAGCGGCCATTAAAGCCGCTTTAACTATTGAAGTAACTATTATTATTTGTACTGGGGAATAAGGCCGTTAGCCATTTCAACCATTTCTCTAAGTCCTTCTTCAGGCAGTGCACCTTTTTTAAAATCTGCCAGCACGTTAGGCAATTTGTTGTCCATTTCCATTAAAAAGTGCTCTTCAAATTCCTTAACTCTTCGTACGGGAACATTACGTAATAAACCTTGCGTACCCAGGTAGATAATTGCAACCTGCTTTTCAACCGGCATTGGAGAATATTGCGGTTGTTTTAGAATCTCCACATTACGGGCACCTTTATCAATTACCGACTTTGTAGCTGCATCAAGGTCGCCACCAAATTTGGAGAAAGCTTCAAGCTCACGATAAAGTGCCTGGTCAAGTTTGAGCGTACCGGCTACTTTTTTCATTGATTTTGTCTGTGCATTACCACCCACCCTGCTAACGGATATACCCACATTAATAGCGGGGCGAATACCAGCATTGAACAGGTTTGACTCGAGGAAGATTTGTCCGTCAGTAATAGAGATCACGTTTGTAGGAATATATGCAGAAACATCACCGGCTTGTGTTTCGATAATAGGTAATGCTGTCAAAGATCCGCCTCCTTTAGCTAAATGGCGGATAGATTCGGGCAAATCATTCATTTGTTTTGCAACAGCATCATTGGCAATAATTTTTGCAGCCCTTTCAAGTAAACGGCTGTGCAAATAAAAAACATCACCGGGATAGGCTTCACGACCAGGAGGACGACGAAGCAACAGGGAAACTTCCCGGTAAGCTACGGCTTGTTTGGAAAGGTCATCATAAATGATCAGGGCTGGCCTTCCTGTGTCGCGGAAAAATTCACCAATGGCTGCACCTGCAAACGGAGCATAAAATTGCAATGGAGCCGGATCAGATGCTGACGCGGCAACGATTGTAGTATAAACCATGGCACCAGCGTCCTGCAAGGTTTTCATAACGCCGGCAATAGTAGACGCTTTTTGACCAATAGCTACATATATACAATAAACAGGCTTACCTGCATCGTAAAACTCTTTTTGATTGATGATGGTATCTATGCAGATAGCTGTTTTACCAGTCTGGCGGTCACCTATTACCAATTCACGCTGACCACGACCTATCGGGATCATGGCATCAATGGCCTTGATACCTGTTTGCAAGGGCTCTTTTACTGGTTCCCGATAAATAACTCCCGGTGCTTTACGCTCCAGTGGCATTTCATAACGTTCACCAGTAATAGGTCCTTTACCATCTATTGGTTCGCCTAAGGTGTTTACTACACGGCCTGCCATTCCTTCCCCTACTTTAATCGAAGCTATCTGCCCGGTACGGCGCACTTTTGAACCTTCATTTAATGTTCCCATCTCACCCATTAATACCGTACCCACATTATCTTCTTCAAGATTAAGCGCAATACCACGTACTCCATTTTCAAATTCCACAAGTTCACCTGCACCAACATTTCCCAACCCATATACACGGGCAATACCATCTCCTATCTGTAAAACTGTACCCACTTCTTCCAACTCGGCACCGGCATTAAAACCAGTCAATTGCTGGCGAAGTATGGCACTTATTTCATCTGGTTTTATTTCTGGCATAAAAAAGTTTTAGATATAATTCAAAAGCAAACAGCCCTTGTTTTTGAGGCTGCAAAAGTAGGTCAATATAGGTTTATAACAAAAAGGACAGAAAGAATTCTGTCCTTATAAATTGATAAATAAATTGGCTTATTGTACCGCCAGCTTTGTGCTTAAATAACGGTCGTTTAAATGGACAATCAACAGATACTGTCCTTTGGCTAAATCGCCAAGAGTAATAGAACAAGGCGACGAAGAAACATCAGTTCGTGGCCAATATCGTAATTCCTGTCCCTTAGCATCAATTAAACTTATATCCGCAAGGCCGGTTGCTCCGGAAATAAATACTTTTATCTTATCACTTGCAGGATTAGGGAAAACAGACAAGGTGACTTCCATTTCATTAATCTTTGCATGTCGTATCGACGAAAAGCTTTGATGATTGTCAAAATCAGTTTGTCTTAACCTGTAATAGTATAGGAGATTTGGCTGCACATACTTATCAGTATAGTTGTATGCGGTTGTGGATGAAGTGGTTCCTTTGCCAAGTACCCAGCCTATTTGTAAAAAGTCAGTTCCATTATTGCTTCTTTCAATAGAAAAGCCTTTGTTGTTAACTTCCCTGGCTGTTTGCCAGGTAAGTTCAATGCTCTTGTTGACGGGCTTTGCCTCAAAACTTATAAAGTTAACCGGCAAGGTAAATGTGGGTGAAACAAGAACAAACTGGGAAAAACCAGTGAAGTTTGCCGTATACGCGATATAACCAGCTGCCACATCTTCTATAACAGAACTAGGAGCAACCAAAGTAGCATTATCGTTTGTTAAAAGGTCGGACAAGACAACTCCGTCATTTATCTTTAAAATCTTAAGGTTTAACTTGTTAGTACCCCATATTGCCAACTCACTAGCTGTAAAGTAGAATGTGGCCTGGTAAGTTACAGTAGCATTAGGAGTGGCAGGACTCAATTGGATTACCTTTTGAGTGCGCATATAAGAACCGCCAGGAGTGGTTACAGCTACTTGCCCTGAACCTGTTTGAGTTACTGAGGCCGTTATGCCACTTACATTCACACTGGCATTGGTAATTTTTGCAATTGCTTTATCATTAGTTCCTCTAAAAGTGTTGATCGTACTGCCCGATTGTATATCGTATCCATAACTGCTACTGGCGGTTGTTTCTACCGGAGTTCCGGAGCCGGTAAGCACAACGTCATCTACATTAAAAGCCGGGTTATTTCCTGAGTTATCATCGTTTTGCCAATAAAAGCCCAGGTAAAATTGTTTACCGGCAAAGGCTGTGTTAGGCAAACTAATGGTTGGATTTCCACTTATTAAACCGGCAGTTCCAGCATAAGGGCCTGTACCCGCTGCAGAAATTGGAGAAAAACTAGTAGGGGCACCAGGTGTGGCATATGTGATTTGGCCAAAGTCCCAAAAGCCTGCATCTTCCTCTCCCCATACTTTGTACTTAAAGGTCAATTGCAGATTAGTAAAACCACTGGCATCTATCATAGGACTACGTAGTACGGAAACACCTGATGTGGTTTTAGTGTAAGTATTAGCAGAACCATTATCACTTACAAAAGCACATTTGCCCGAACCACCTGCGTTACCTACGGCACCCACCCAAAATTTGTTCGGCATTCCGCTGGTGGTCAATCCATTCCATCCAGTAAGTGCTCCTTCAAAGTCCTGGGTTAAAAGGTTTATAGGGTTTTCAGATATTTTTATATTGTCGTCATCCTTGATGGTGATGGTTATTGATTGCATGGAAGATGCTGCCTGCACACCTGTACCAGAAATGGAATAACTTAAAATAATAGTTTTATCGCCTTCTACCTGCACATTATCAAGAATACGGATGGAAACGATTTTAGTGTAATCACCACTTTCCAAATTTATTGTAGGCGTTAAAAGCTGGTAATGAAAATTACTGATGGCAGTGCCTCCGGCATTGACGTTGAGAGTAGCATTCCCCGAAGCTTTATCTTCAACATTTAAATTGAAAGTAACGTCATGATATCTTGGATAGGTGCCAGTGGTACCCGTTTCGGGTGTAGTAGAAGTAGAAGAGCAACCTGCAAAAGCAATTTTGTTTGAAGTAATTGTCACTATTCCTATAGCGGAACTGGAAAGCGTGTTGCGCATAGGGCTATTAGTCAATACCGTTTGCATGCGGCTGACCTGGTCAACTGTAAACGTGTTCATCACGGGGTCATCTG
>DAIQPL010000105.1:0-12093 GCA_036787395.1 Flavisolibacter sp.
GTTCAAACTTTGTCGGCTGATTACCTTTGCCAGCAATTAGCTTTGAAAAAACAAATAGAATTAAAATGTAGATCTTTAGTTTCATTCGTTGAGTGCTACGATCACAGATGAGATGCATGACCGTTTTTAAGTGAGCCGCTATGTTTGACAGGGATTAGGCCTGGGCAGTAGGGCCACGCAAAGTCATAGGTATTTGTATTTCTTCAAGGTCTTTAATTGCGCCATTAGATGCCTCGTACCTGTTCACATTTTCTATGAGTGCTTTCATAAAACGTTTGGCATGCTGCGGTGTAAAAATGATACGTGATTTGACTTTGCTTTTGGGCGTTCCAGGCATTACGTTCACAAAGTCAATTACAAATTCAGCATGTGAATGGGTAATGATCGCAAGGTTGGCATAACTGCCCTCGGCTACTTCCTCGGTGATCTCTATATTGATCTGGTTTTGCTGGTTCTGCTGCTCCATGGTTTTTTATTACGCGTTAAAATTAGGAAACCATTTGGTAAGGAAATAAAAAAGCCACTCTTTATGAGTGGCTTTAAAAAATCATATAGATTAGTAATCGTCTTCTGAAAATCTCGTTCTGGCGTGACCTCGAATTGAATAGATTGTTGCGGGATCATCACTAAATTCTATCTTCATATAAATACTATCAGTTACTACTCCGGTTCTTGATTTCCCCGCGTCCTCCAGAATCTTCCCCTCAGTAACATTGACCTTGAGTTTATATTCAACAGGAGTGCTACCCACGCGACCGACCAGGTCAGAAGCGGACTGGTTTGCTGCAAAGGTCATACTGTTCAAGTCAGCAACAGCTTTAAATTTAAAAGCCCAAATATCTCCTGTCCAGTTGGTGCCAGATATATGGGGGAAGTCGTCAATCCAAATAGTATTGTCGTTTGACGCACTGTTATAAGTGGCCATGTGCCCATGATAACTGGCAGGGTAAACTAATGCCCCACTCGGATCGTATAATTGCACCCACCACTCGTTTGCCATTTTTTGTGCATTGGTGCCCCCGGTATCCGGCCGTTCTTTATCGCAAGAGGATAAACCTATCGCGGCAATTCCTATGATTACAAATATTCTTTTCATAAATCAGTTAATTTATTGTTTTGTAAATGTTCTCAATGCAGTTCCATATCCTGCGTTCAGTATCACCATTGAGTATTTCGCAGGCGCCGGCGTTAGCGTATAAACTTCATCGGAGGATGTAGTAGTGTTGCCATCATTTGATGTTTGCAAAGGAATCTTAATGGTTAAACCTGTAGGATTAAAAACTATCACTGTCAGGTTTGTTCCTGGCGCACCGCCCGGGTTGTCGACTCTGTACACACCTGGAGCAAGTTTGGTCCAAACGGCGACAGAACCATTGGTTGACCTTGCATAATTTCCCGAAAGATCATTGGCTGCAGCGGTGGCGTCAGTTGAATAAACAGCAACCCACCTGTTGAGAGACGCTGAAAATCCGTCTTTATTCTGCGCTGAATAAGTGAGCCGATACACACCTGGAACCGCTGTATTGACCGTACCAGTTGTTGCATATGTAATGGTAGCACCGGCTTCTTTTGCATCTACGCCTGGATCGGTCCATGTACCGTTAAGGGGTACAGCCATATACTGTTGCCCTTTAAGACTTAGAATCGGATAAAATGTAACGTCTGAAACCCCTACCCTGGTATCTGTATTATTGATCTCATCCTTTTCGCAGGAAGTGAACACTGCTACCAAGGACAACATCAAAATTGGAATCAATTTTTTCATGTACATAATTTGTTAGAATGAATTAATGTTATAAACCCCACCATACCGGTGTTGTAATTGGCACAATCTCTGGCGTGTTTGCATTTCTTGTTGCTTCCACGTCAGGATATATCAGGCGTTTAGGAAACTGTCCTGCACCTAAAACTGTATTTTTCACAACAACAAAACGACCTGGCACATAGGTGGCATCTGTTGAATAAACATTACTCGTTCTTGGGTAGCCTGTCCTGTTTTTTTCAAAAAATCCTTCAATATAGTGCACTCCATAACCGAAGGAAATCCATTTCTGAACCACGATTGCCTCAATTTTATCAGCTAAAGTTGTGGTAGGATAAGCATATGCTCCCGCCAACAGTGTGTTAGCAGCAGCAATAGTAGAGCCCATGTTAACAAAGGAGGTTTGTACCCCTAAATCGTACAGGGCTTTTGCCCCCGCACCGGCGAAATAGCGCTCCCGTGCTTCTGCCTGCAAAAAATAAGACTCTGCTGCAGAAAGAAAAATCACAGGATCTGTTGACCTCTGGACCAACCTTGCAGCACTTCCGTAAGCTGTGTTGGTGCTCAAAAAATCTCCCTGGTGAACTGTACCAGGAGTTGCACTTCCATAAAAATAAGTGATCCGCGGATCGGCCTTTGCCGTAAGGAATGAAGCCAATGTGTAGCTCGCTCTCAGGTTATCCGGCGTATTTAACTGGCGGACATTTTGTTCATACATTGGGTTGTCTTTGCCTGCAGCGTCGGTAAAGCCTGTAACGCCTGCGTCCACGGAAAGGAATTGGGGATTAGTAGCATATAAAGCCTGTATGCCTGATTGTGCTTCACCAGGTTTGGCATTTACCATGCGTAACAGCAATTTCAATTTCAACGTGTTGGCAAATTGCTTCCAACGGGTGATGTTTCCCTGAAATATAAGGTCAGAAGAGCCGATAATAGATGTTGCCGTATTTGTTGGCGCGCTGAAATCTTTACTAAGGGCACTATCGATACTTGCTAGAAGATCTTTGTATACGCTATAGCCTTCATCAAACTTTGGATTGAGATTTTCTAAACCTTTTAATCCCTCTGAATAGGGAATTTTATCGTAAAGATCGACAAGGATTCCGGCCGTATAGGCCTTCATAACAGTAGCCATCAGGTAAAAATTCCAGTCTTGAGTTTCCCTGGACTTATCTATTATATATTGATAATTCTTAAGTCCGGATGACATCATACCCGTATAAGGCCCATTCAACTGGCTCCCGTCTACATTATACGAATCCAATTGACGGTACTGACTTGATAGAGCAGACTGGGTTGCATATTGACCCCACACTGCGCCAAGTATTGCTAAATCTCCGCCCACGCGGGCTGCCGTGCCTACAACTGCAGCAGGAAATACAAGTTTTGGGTTTCCCTGATCAACGGCGGGCACATTCGGATTCTGATTTATATCTAATGTTTTTTTACAACCGGTTCCCATTAGCAGAGCTAAAATCAAGCCTGCTAGTAGTATTGGGTTTTTAAAAGATACCTTCATTTTCATAATTTTTTTGATTAAAAACCTGCTTTCAATGAAACACCAAACTGATATTGGGTTGGCGCTGTTCTAAACTCACCAAACTGGCTCGCAATGTCATTTCCTAAATTGGTGGCTTCGGGATCAATATAAACATTGGAAGTTGGTGTCCACAGAAGGAAATTTCGGCCATAGACACTTAACATGAGGTTGTTAGCTCTCAATTTAGATGCCCAGGCTTGAGGGAACTTATAAGAAAGTGTTACATCTCTTAATTTTAAGAAAGACCTGTCCGCAAACCTGTTTTGATAAGCCATTGCTTTATTGGTAGTGTGATACCAATATGCATCGTATTCAGCCTCTCTTATTGCAGTAGTGTTCTCTGCAAATTGCATTTTACCTCCTGGATCCAGGATAGGATTGCCATTGGCATCAGAAATAATATTTACCGAATTTGGAATTATAAACGGTCGGCGGTCATTGTAAGTTGTAACCCATGCATTACCGGTAAATTGGAGCAAATCGCCTGTACCAGTATAGAACAAACCACCTTTTCTGTAATCAAGTAAGAAAGACAACTGGAATCCCTTGAACGAAAAGTTATTTTGAAGGCTCGTCATATAGTCATAATCGGCGTTGCCATAAAACGCCTTGTCGTCAGCAGCCAATGGAACCCCTGTTTGAGGATTAACAATTACTTTTCCATCTGGTGTCATCTGGGGAACAGGAGCATATAAGCCAAAAGCATTTTTATTAGGGTAAGCTCTCAACTCAGCGTCATATACTGAATTCAACTGGATAAATTCAGAAGCCTCATTCAATGTTTTTACTTCATTCCAGTTCTTAGTAAAAGTATAAATCACTGACCACACAAAATTCTTACTATCAACTGGCCTGCCGTCCAAAGCCAACTCAATACCACGGTTGTTAACAGTTCCGATGTTTCTTACCTGTGAAGTATAACCACTTCCAGGTGAGATAGGTACAGCAAATACCTGTCCTTCTGTGTTTTTGTCATAACCAGTAACATCCACTCCTAAGCGGTTATTAAACATGCGGGCTTCAATCCCCACCTCGGCTTCCTTTGTTATAATCGGTTTGAGCGCAGGATTTGCGATTTGGTTGCTAATGCCAAATCCGCTAACTCCTCCAAATGGTAACGTCCAGGTACCAAATGGCAATGCCACACTTCCGTTCTGAAGTTCGCCATAGGTCAGATATTCTGCAGGATCAGAACCTGTTTTACCATAGCTGGCTCTAAGTTTTAAAAGCGAAACTTTGGTGTTTTTCAGGCCCAAAGTTTGAGAAGCGACCCATGACAACGCCGCACCAGGATAAAACACAGAATTATTATCAATAGGCAAGGTCGAGGACCAGTCATTCCTGCCATTTAACGTTAGATAAACCTGGTCTGCGTAACCCAAAACAGCCTGTGCATACACACCCATTTGTCTTTTTCTGAATGTTGCATCTGCGGTCGTTGGAGGGGATGTCGAGTTAGACAAATTATAAAAACCCGGCACCAACAAATCAGTAATTGCGGAAGTTACAGTCTTTTGATCTCTTTGATAGTAGTTGTATCCAGCCAGAGCCTCAAGACTAATATCTGAATTGAGGCTTTTATTATATTTCAAAAGGAAGTCGCCATTCACAACTCCAAAATAGTTGGATGTCTCTCTTACCGACCCAACATCAACAGCCCTGGATTGTCCTTCCGGATTCGTTGGATTAGGGCCATTCCAGCTTCCAGGTTTTGGAGCATTCACTGCTTTATAAGCAAAAGTCCTGGCATTAGCAAAATCGCCGCCCACACGCAGTTGAGCGCTTAGCCCCCCGGAGAAGCTGTAATTCATATCAACATTTCCGAAGAAACGATCAGAGTTTTGAGTACTTTTATTCTCGTATAAGGGATAATAAGGGTTTTCGGCAAACGGAGTAAAATAGTTGTCTACGTCGAAAAACTTATTCTTATAATCTCTCAGATCTGTGATAGGAACGTCAGTAGGAATCTGGAGAATCTCCTCGAATATAGATCCCCCGTCACTTCCTGCCTGACCTGTAAAAGGAGCGTTTATTTTCTTATTTGTATAATTGAAAGAGTTGTTGATAGCAAACCTGCCAAACTTGCTGTTGGTTCTCAGTGCCACAGTATTCCTACCAAAAAAATCGGTGTTTGTTGGTACCACACCATCACTGCTCACATTATTATAAGAGAAATAAAAATTATTATTATCATTTCCACCAGACAAAGCAATTGAGTTGTTGTATTCAACGCCTGTATCATAAAAATCACGAATATTGTTCTCAACAAAGGTGAAAGGTTTTAAAAGCTGCGAATTATCAACGTTCGAACCCCAAGTTCTTTTTTTTCCATCAAACTTAGGACCCCAGCTACCATTCTCGGAGATAATGAACACACCACTCCAGCCTTGTCCAAAAGTTTCCTGATAATCAGGAAGCTTGCTAACCTGGCTGAAATTAACAGAGCCATTATAATCAACTTTCAGTCTTCCACTTCTTCCTCTTCTTGTCGTAATCAGGATAGCACCATTTTTGGCTTGCGATCCATACAATGATGCAGCTGCAGTTCCCTTCAAAACGCTAATACTTTCAATATCGTTCGGATTAATATCAGATACCGTCTGACCGAAATCATAGTTTCCTGTGGCGGCGAATCTCGCATCTGTCGATGGAATGCCATCTATAACATATAAAGGCTGGTTGTTACCTCCCGCAATAATTCCAAAACCCCGGAACACGACCTTGTTAGAGGAGTTAGGACCACCCGTCCTGGAGATATTTGCTCCGGGAACCCGTCCGGCTAGGGCATCGAGTGCGTTGATAGGAGAAGCCCTATTCAATTCCTCATTGTTAATGGTGGTTGAGGCATAACCCACCTTTCTTTTACTCCTGGTCTGGCCTAAGGCCATAACAACAACCTCTTCAAGGTTGCCGCTACTTCTTGTCAGCGAAACATTTGCCGAAGTTCCTGACGGGGCGAGAGTTTGTGCTGTAAATCCTGATGCAGAAACGGTCAGTCTTGCATCAGCAGGAATTTTGATTGTGAAATTACCGTTGGCATCAGCTGAAACAGCGTTTTTTGTGCCGGCTTCCGCAACGGTTGCAAATGGGACAGGATCCCCGTTTGCATCCCGAATTGTACCTGTGATTGTGCGGGCTTGTCCATACGCTAGTGCACAAAAAAGCACCAGCACTGCAAGCAGTGATAGAATTTTTTTCATGTGAATCTTAAGATTTAATAGTTAAAAGCATTAAATAGTCTGTCGATCATAAGCACGAAATAGCTAAAACAATCAAATGAGACAGCTTTTTTTTAGAAAAAGCTGCGCCAAAATAACGGATTTTTAATATGAATCTTATTCAAAAGGGGAAAAAAAATTTTTTAGAGTACTAAAAAAGCACTTATAACCAAAATCGTACGGCTCAAAAAAATCAATAATGAATCTAAAATGATAGGAAAAGCTGCAATTTTAATTCTGACCTGTGGTTACCATCAATTTCATCCAGGCCACTTCCAATTTTGTCTATTCCTTTATAGACTGTTTGAGCCCAGCGAAGCCACAGATTAAACCCATTACTAATGTCGTAATTGAGGTTTGCATAGTATCTGAATCCTTTATTAAAGAAAGCCGGAACACTAAAACTATAAGGCACATCATTTTCATAGGCATAAATACGGCTGTTATAATCAGCCGTTTCAAAATATTGCAGCCTGAGATCCATCTGCCATCGTTTATATCTATAGCTGCCCTCGGCAAATCCAAGAAAGCCGTCCTCAGCATCGTCCCTTCCCTTATCATACCACATTATTTCAGTTCGGGCTTTTACAATAAAGGAAGGGTTTATTTGAGTAACCATATGCAAACGCAGGTTTTGTCGTGCCCGATCCACAAGAAAGTTGGTTATACTTCCAGATTGGTTCAATGGTTTGGCCTTGGTTTTATATAAAATATAAATTTGTGATTGCTTATTAGGATTATACTCCAATTGAACAAGGCAATCCGTGCCATTGCTTGGTGCATCTGTTCTATAGCGTAACCAGGGAGATTTAAAAAAATCAACATAAGCATTCAAAGCCCACCCCGTAACTGGCCTTATAGCAATCCCCGCATAAGTTCCGGCCTCGTTAAGAGGCAATGTATTTTCAGCAAAAGCATTTCCAAACAAACTTTGATATTGTTTCCCAAAAAAGCGATGCAAAATGAATACATCTACCTTCGGGTCGACACTTATCAGAGCGCCATTAATAAATGCCCTATTAAAACTTTTATCAAAAGCAGCTTCCCCAAAAAGGTGAACATTTTTATACGTGTAAGAATAGTCAACGCTGCCGTTCCATAGAGTTCTTCCCCTGAACATATAATGGTTGTAAGGCGCATCGCTTTTTTGTAATGCTTTTGAAAATTGATGGGTTACTGTATTGATGCCGACTTTGAAACTAGTTGACTGGTAGGTTATATTACCACCAGCAGAAAAGTCACCAATAGCATTGCGGTCAGCTATTTCAGAAGAGGTTCTATGTAATCCAGAATTTAAAAAACTGGAAAAACCATTTAGCGTGTCTATTATATTACCACTAAACTTTTTGTATGAAACAAAACCCGTAGTCTCGAGGTTTCTAATTTTAATCGTTACACCCACGCCCCTGTTAAAATTAAATTCACCTGCCGAACGATAAGGCAGCAATATAGGCGATTGCCTTTTTACACCCATTATTTCTGCACTTTTACCAAAACCAAGCGATTGCCACTGGATTAATCCCTGTCCCAGATTCACTGTATAATCACCAATTGCAAGGGATACAATTCTACCTAAACGCCTGGCAAAAAGATGAAATGAATAAAAATCAAATCCCGTTGATTGTGCCCCCTTAAAAAATTGTTCACCCGCATCTTTGTCTGTTACAAAACCATATTGAAGTAAATCTTTGTACTGGTATCGGTAGCGAAGCAATACATGATTGCGATCACCTAAATAATGATTCTGCAAGGTCGTATTATATCCTTTTGACTTTTCCACTACCCTGGAAATTCTAAACAATAAAGTTTTATCTCCATTTCTAAACCTTGATATAAAATTTTCCTTAACAGGAATTGCTGAACTCAAGGTTACGTAAGGAAGCAACTTATTGATTGTATTAATATCCCAGGTTGGAACGGCCTGCAACTCATATATATCGATAAGTCTTCCTAACAGGTTTCTATATTTTATTAAATTATTTATTTGTAAATCTGTTATTAATCTCAGGCTTTGCAGTTCACCTGCTGTTGCAATATTCAAATCAATTGGATTTTTCCTTACATAATCTAATTGAAGTAAATAACTGTCGTCTTGCTGGGTTTCATCTTCTGTGGCGTCAGCAAGACTTTCTAATTGCTGCTGTGTTTTTACAGGGATTTCCTGTGCAAAAGAAGTTGTTACAATAGAAGTGGAAAGAAACAATATGACAAAAGCTTTACTCATCCTTTTTTCGGGAATTAAACAGCAATAACAGTCCGGGAGTTACACCGAGTTGAGGATGGATGGACGTTACGACGTTCAATTGTATATTCTTTAGCAGAACTCCAAAACCTAAATAGTAAGTTGAAATTGCAGAGGCTATCCCTATGCTGGCAAAAAACTTTTGATCAAAATAATACTGCACGCCGGTATTTACGTTCACCGGTTGATCTTCTATCTTTTCAATTTCTCCGCCAATAAAAAGCTTTTCCGAAACGTCGTATCCAAAACCAAATGAATAAATGGATGGTAACTTTTCCTCTTTTGTTTTACCTATGGCTACACCAGTTGGATTATATACATGGATTCCTATGTTCAATTCGTCTGTGAGGTGCATGAGCACCCCGCCTTCAGCATTAATAGACGCCGCCGTACCATAACTACTCACCTTAAAAGAGTAGTAATTGAATTGGATCCCCACATCTATCTTGTTCCCTAAATTTCTGCCATAAGCCAGGCCAATTCCAGTTTCATTGTAAGAAGCATCTCCAAAATAATCTGCTTTAAAACCGAAATTCCCGGTATTTGTAGGCAAAGCAAAAGTTGCAGAGTAAAGGCTTAGTTCCCTTAATAAAAATTTTCGTTCGCTATAAAGGCCAGCAGATAGGCCTTTGAGCGAAGCCAGGGCCGCCTGATTAGCCACAAAAGAAAAAGCATTTGCATGTAACGTACTGTAGGTATTTATTCGGGTGAAGCTTGAAGTAACCGGGGTGCGAATTGCCTGCGAATAAATCGAAAGGCATGTAAAAAAAAGCAAACAGAAGCAAAGCAGGTTTCTTTTCACGCAGCCAGTTTCATGTTAAGATAAATCATAAAGTTTGTTTTGCCAATGGCCTCTTTCTTACTTTTGCGCCATGCAAATTTTAAACGGAAAGGAAGCTTCTCAGGCAATAAAAGATTCGTTGAAATTAGAGATGGCCCAGTTGGCGGTTAGAGGTAAACAGGTGCCCCATTTAGTAGCTGTACTGGTAGGAAATAATGGCGCCAGTGAAACCTATGTTTCATCTAAAGTAAAAGCTTGTGAAGAGGTAGGATTTAAATCAACATTAATAAGATTAGATGATACTATCTCCTCCTTAAAACTTCTTGATATCATTGAGGAATTGAATACGGATCCTGATGTTGATGGTATCCTGGTTCAGCTTCCTTTACCTGAGCATATTTCGGCGGATGAGGTAATAAATGCTATTGATTCTAATAAGGATGTTGATGGCTTTCATCCGAACAACGTAGGACGAATGGTATTGGGGCAACCAACATTTATTCCGGCTACTCCATATGGGATCATGCTTATGCTTGAACATTACAAGATTGAAACAAAAGGAAAACACGCTGTCGTAGTGGGACGAAGTCATATTGTGGGGAGGCCCATGAGTATTTTATTAAGTGGCAATAGTAATCCGGGCAATTGTACAGTTACTATTTGCCATTCCCATACAAAAAATATAAAGGAAATTTGCCTTACTGCAGATATCATTATTGCAGCATTAGGAAGGCCCAACTTTATTACGGCAGATATGGTGAAAGAAGGCGTTGCTATTATCGATGTTGGAATAACAAGAATACCCGATGCTTCCAAAAAATCGGGGTATCGCATTACGGGAGATGTCGACTTTGAATCCGTGGCACCTAAATGCTCTTATATCACTCCTGTGCCGGGCGGCGTTGGACCAATGACTATAGCAGCGTTAATGAAGAACACATTTAAGGCCTGTGCCTTGAAGCATTATTATGATGAAAAGGAAAGTGTATAATGTTAATTGAAGAAATAAATATCACTACCAAATCATTACCCGTAATGGAACACTTTTACACCCTCCAGGGTGAAGGTTTCCACCAAGGTAAAGCAGCTTATTTCATTCGTTTAGGCGGATGTGATGTTGGTTGCGTGTGGTGTGATGTAAAAGATAGCTGGGATGCAGACAAACATCCCTCATGGAAGATTGAAGACATGGTTATAGAAGTAAAAAAAACGCAGGCTGAAATTGTGGTCATCACAGGAGGCGAGCCCTTGATGCATGATTTGGCGGAGTTAACCTGCCAATTACACGCAGCCGGGCTAAGATCACATATGGAAACGTCCGGAAGTTCACCCTTGTCGGGTTCATGGGATTGGATCACTCTTTCTCCTAAAAAATTTAAACCTCCTTTACCTGAAGTGGTACACCATGCCAACGAATTGAAAGTGGTTGTTTTTAATAAGTCCGATTTTTTATGGGCAGAAAAATATGCGGCACAGGTTTCATCGCAATGCAAACTTTATCTGCAACCAGAATGGGACAAAGCAGCTTTAGTAACACCTTTTATTATAAGTTACATTAAGTCTCATCCTCAATGGCAGTTATCACTGCAAATTCATAAGTATATAAATGTGCCTTAGGGAAAGGGCCGGAAGATCATATCACTGTCCAACGCTCATGACTCATTTTTGTTAAAACTGGCACACCTTTTCACTCTAAAAAGAATAGTTTTTACCTTCAGCCGATGAAAAACCTATTGAAAACTTTTCTTTCTCCGCTACTCTTACTGTTAGCATTGACGTCGCTTGCTCAATACAACCCTGACAAAACCAGTAAAAAAGCAATCGAAGCTTATACCAAAGGAATTGAAAAAGCGCAGGATAATAAGTACAAAGATGCCATAGAATACTTTCAGGACGCTATTCAACGTGATCTAAATTATGTGGAAGCGTATTTGTCTTTGGCTGGAGTTTATGGCCAATTAAAAAATTACGCGCAAAGCACGGCCACTTATGAAAAAGCATTTACACTTGATTCTACTTATACATCAGATTTCCGCCTGCCTTATTCTATCAATTTAGCAGGCATGGGCGAATTCCAAAAAGCCCTTGTTTCAATTACTGCGCTTTTATCAAAGCCTAACATTAGTGAAAATACCCGTAAGGCTGCAGAATACCGTCAAAAAACCTATCAATTTGCAGTGGATTATGCACAAAAGCATCCTGATAAAAGCTATGTATTCGCACCAAAAAATTTGGGGGATGCAATTAACTCGGCCGAATCAGAATATTTTCCTTCTATGCCAGTTGATGGAAGCAGCCTCATATTTACACGTCGCATTAATAATTACAACGAAGATTTTTTTGCAAGCAAAAAAACTGCATCTGGTTGGAGCAATTCTTTTCGCTTAAATGGGAGTATCAATACCCCACAGAATGAAGGAGCTCAAAATATTTCAAAAGACGGAAACTGGCTTGTCTTTAATGCCTGTAATCGGCCTGATGGATTAGGCAGTTGCGACCTGTACATTTCTTATCAAACCAATAATGGCTGGAGCGAAGCGATTAACCTGG
>DAIQPL010000106.1:0-12092 GCA_036787395.1 Flavisolibacter sp.
ACTTAAGCATAATAATAGGCACTCATGCATTGATCGAAGAAGTGGTTCAGTTTAAAAATCTAGGCTTAGCTGTAATTGATGAACAGCATCGTTTTGGCGTAGCACAAAGGGCCAGCCTCTGGAAAAAAGCGGTGATCCCTCCTCATATTCTGGTCATGACAGCTACTCCTATTCCCCGTACGTTAGCGATGACTGATTTTGGTGACCTCGATTATAGTATTATGGATGAACTGCCGCCTGGACGGCAACCTGTGATCACAGTACATCGTTATGATACGTATAGACCTAAGGTGATGGACTTCATCAGAAGTGAAATTGATAGAGGAAGGCAAGTGTACATTATTTTCCCACTCATTGAAGAAAGTTCAAAACTTGACTATGAGAACTTAATGAAGGGTTACGAAAATGTAAAAGCATTTTTCCCAGAACCCGGATATTGGATAAGTATGGTACACGGCCGACAACACGCGGGTCAAAAAGAAACCAACATGCAACGGTTTATTAGTAAGGATACGCAGATCATGGTAAGCACCACGGTGATTGAAGTAGGTGTAAATGTGCCTAATGCTACAGTCATGGTTATTGAAAATGCGGAGAAATTTGGTTTATCGCAATTGCACCAATTAAGAGGGCGGGTAGGACGCGGTAGTGAAAAAAGCTATTGCATCTTAATGACCTCAACAAAATTAGGAAGCGAAGCAAGGGAAAGAATAAAAATTATGACCTCAACCAACAATGGATTTGAAATTGCAGAAAAGGATTTAGAATTACGAGGGCCGGGAGAAATTGAGGGTACAAAACAAAGCGGTGCGTTAAACTTCAAGTTAGCCGATATTGTCAAAGACAAGGCGATTTTGGAAACAGCTAAAAAATTTGCAGAAGTGGTAATCGAAGAAGATCCTGAGCTGGAATCGGCTGAAAATTTGCAGTTGAAAAATTACTTGCTGTCATTACATGGTAAAACCCCGTGGAGTAAGATTTCTTAACATGTCGTTTACACAACATTTTTGAGGATAATTAGTTAATTTAGAAAAGATTTGAACCCTAAACGTCCCATACTTCTTCTGCTGTCCACTCTAATTGGAATACTTGCGCTCAGTCAAAACATTGAATTTATTGAAAACAAGGGCCAATGGGATAAGGAAGTATTATTCATGGGAAAA
Organism: Flavisolibacter sp.; assembly: GCA_036787395.1. Classification (GTDB taxonomy): domain Bacteria; phylum Bacteroidota; class Bacteroidia; order Chitinophagales; family Chitinophagaceae; genus Flavisolibacter. The sequence goes on from DAIQPL010000106.1 coordinate 1,164, forward strand.
GTATCCGCAGGCGCCTTTTTTATTCACAAAAATGGTTTTACAGTCCTACAACACAATGCAACTGATTGGGAGAGCCTGAACCAATCTTCTCATAATCACGGTTCAGAGGAAAATAAAAGAGCAGAAGCCCGGAACCTGGTTCTTAGATCACACGCCTACAAAGTTGATTTTATTGGTGCAGATACAAAAGCGCAAATAATTCCGGATAAGCCATTAATGACTTATAATAATTATTTTATTGGTGATGATCCATCAAAATGGGCTTCAGATTGCAAGATCTATCAGGGAATTACAATCAGGAATATTTATCCGAACATAGACGTGCGTTATTATTCAGATAGGGGAACCATGAAATACGATTTAATTGTAAATCCTGGCGGGCGAGTGTCTGATATAGCCTTGAAATACGATGGCATCGATAAACTGGAAATAAAAAACAAGGAGTTGGTAATCGGTACTTCTGTCGGCCAGTTGAAAGAACTGTCTCCTTATACGTATCAATATAAGGAAAAGGGCAGGGCTGAAGTACAATCTAAATATTCCATAAAAGATAAGATAGTTAGGTTCAACATTAAAAACTACGATGCTGGTACTATCCTTATTATAGATCCAACATTGATATTCTGTTCTCTTTCCGGAAGCAGCGCTGACAATTGGGGGTTCACGGCTACCTATGGTCCTGATGGTAGCATGTATGGTGGTGGTATTGTATTTGCCCAGGGCTTTCCCACTTCAACTGGAGCTTTCCAGACTAACTATGGAGGAGGGGCGAGTGGTTGTTTCGGCACAGGTGGCTTTGATATCGGTATAATTAAGCTTTCGCCCGATGGAACAAGCCGCATTTATGCTACATATATCGGGGGCTCTGCTAATGAAATGCCACACAGTTTAATTGTTGATGCGCAAGGTGAGTTAATTGTTGCAGGTAAAACCAATTCGACAAATTATCCTCTTAAAAATGGGGCGCTTATTGGAGATGGTGGGGGATGGGATATAACAATAACAAAACTTAACGCTTCCGGATCGGCTTTAATTGGTTCAAGGCGGATAGGGGGCAAAAATGATGATGGAGCCAATATTACGCCTTGCGGTGGCGGAGCGCAATCTTTACAACAAAATTACGGAGATGAATCCAGGACCGAAGTAGACCTGGATGCTGCAGGTAACATTTATTTAGCTTCTTGTACACAATCCAATAGTCTACAGAGTCAAGGCGGTTTCCCGGTACAGGGTGCATTTCAGTCTGTAAGTGGGGGAGGTGCACAAGATGGAGTGTTACTGAAATTTTCTCCCGACCTTTCAACACTTGCTTTTAGTACTTTTTTAGGTGGAAGGGGTAACGACGCAGCTTATGTCTTAGCTATAAACCCTTTTGACGGTAATATATATGTAGCAGGTGGAACGGAAAGCGATAATTTACCAGGGTCAACTTCTGGTACGATTGGGCCTTCATATAACGGAGGCATCGACGGTTTTGTGTCTATCGTATCCGGCAATGGTTCAAGCATTCTAAAAACCACTTATTTGGGAACTTCAGGCATTGACCAGGTATATGGAATTCAATTCGACCGTTTTGGCTTTCCATATGTAATGGGGCAGACTACAGGTGCCTGGCCAGTTTTGAATGCAGCATGGAGTCAGCCAAATGGAAAACAGTTCATTGCCAAGCTCAAGCCTGATCTTTCGGCCTATGCTTATTCAACCACATTTGGCAAGGGCGAGGCCTTTCCTGACGTTTCTCCAGTGGCCTTTTTGGTAGACAGATGTGAAAATGTATATGTATCCGGATGGGGCGGGCAGGTTGATACCAAATACAAGAGCTCAGGGGTTCAAGGGCTCCCAGTCACTCCTGATGCCATTAAATCAGCTCCAGACATTAATTCGACAACCCATCTGGGGCAGGATTTTTATTTTTTTGTTTTGGAAAAAAACGCAAAAGCTCAATTGTACGGGAGTTTCTTCGGACAGAATGCGCCTACCTCTATTGGCGATCATGTGGACGGCGGAACCAGTCGTTTTGATCAAAATGGTGTTATTTACCAGGCTATTTGCGCCAATTGTAGCAATAACCTGGCGTATCCTACAACTCCTGGAGCCTGGGCAACAGCAAAGCCTTCAAGTGCCAATTGCAACCTGGCCATGGTAAAAATCAGTTTTGATTTTGCCGGAGTAGGTTCGGGGGTTCAATCCTTCATCAATGGTGTTCCAAGAGATACAGCCGGATGTGTACCTCTTACAGTTGATTTTAAAGATACTGCGCAAATGGCGGTGAGTTATGAATGGGACTTTGGAGACGGTTCCGCACAGATCACTACGACCGCTCCGGACGCAACACATACTTTTACTGCTGTGGGCGTCTACAAGGTGATGTTAGTAGCTATAGACTCAACTACATGTAACATCCGTGATACCTCTTATCTCAATATTAAGGTAGGTGCAACACAGGCGCTGCCGGATTTTAACTATAGGAAAGCTGATCCTACAGACTGTAATTCTTTACTGTACCAATTTGACAACATAACCACAGCACCATCAGGATTTTCCTTTACAAACAAATCATTCACGTGGGACTTTGGTGACAAATCTCCGAAGATCACAACAGGTACAACAGGTGTTACGCATAATTATGCTGCCCCCGGAGCTTATATAGTAAGACTTACACTCGATGATAGTACTTATTGTAACTCGCCTGATTTTATTGAAAAAACAATACGGGTGTCAGCTCTTGTCAAGGCCGATTTTGAAACGCCTAAAGCCGGATGCGCTCCCTATAAAGCAGTATTTAATAATATTTCAGCGGGCGGTTCAGCGTTTAATTGGGAGTTTGGTGATGGTGCAACATCTACAGATGTTAGCCCAGTGCACTTGTATGGTGGCGCAGGAACCTATATCATTAAATTAACTGCTATTGATTCGGCAACTTGTAATAAAATCGATGTAAAAGTCTTCACTATTACTGTTTACGATAATCCTATTGCCGATTTTGCAGCATCCCCGCAGCCGCCAACTGAAAACAAGCCTATATCGTTCACGAATCTCTCTACTACTGACGCAGTAAAATTTAAGTGGTTATTTGGCGATGGTGATTCTTTAATAACTACCTCAAGGGCTGCTGTTGAACATGAATATAATGCTACTAACACTTACAATGCCTGCCTGATTGCTACTAACCCCGCAGGCTGTGCCGACACAATTTGTAAACCTGTAACTACTCTTATAGTTCCTGCGTTAGATGTGCCAAATGCTTTTACACCGTTGAGTGGCGATGTCAATAGTAAAATATTTGTTCGTGGCTTTGGTTTTGCAAAGGTGAAGTTTATAATATGGGCACGTTGGGGACAGAAAGTTTTTGAAAGCAACGACAAACGAAATGGCTGGGATGGACGTTATAACGGTAAAGTGCTTCCAATGGATGTGTATGCATATACATTAGATGTAGAATTTACTGACGGAACAAAAGCAAGTAAAAAAGGGGATATTACATTAATTAGATAAAGCGATTTGATTTGAAGCAATTAATAAAACATACGATGCTTGTAGCTTGCAGCCTGGCGCTTGTAGTTTTAAGCCGTGCCCAAGACTTGCATTTTTCCCAATTCTTCAATTCACCCTTAACAACCAACCCTGCCAATACAGGTTTTATTCCTGACGGTGATTATCGGTTGGGAATAAATTACCGTGATCAATGGTCGTCTGTGATGGCGATACCATATAAAACAATGAGTGCTTTTGGTGATGTACAATTGATGAAAGAACGTTTTGAAAATGGCTGGATTGGTGCCGGTGGCGTCATTCTTCGGGATGTGGCAGGAAGCGGAAACCTGACGTCAACAAAAATTTATGGTTCCATTGCGTACCACCAATTATTGGGTTACTCCAGTTTATTGAGTTTAGGGTATAACATTGGTTGGGCCAACAAACAAATAAATGTTGCCAATCTCAAATTTCCCGACCAGTTTGATGGAAAGTTTTTTGATAATAAACTGCCTACCAGTGTGTCTTTAGACCGAAATAATATTAGCTATTTGGATATGCAGGTGGGAATGAACTACGCCTATTTCCCTAGCCCTAATATTTATGTAAACACTGGGTTTTCTGTACATCATGTTAACCGTCCGCGTGAATCTTTTTTTGAATCAGATATAACAGGTGTTGACAACCGAGTTCCAATGCGGTATATAGGATTTTTGAACGGCAGTTTTAAACTTAACGACCGGGTAATAATAAACCCTAACATTTATTACACGAGGCAATCCAGTGCATCTGAATTAGTAGGCGGCATTAATGCACACTATAACCTATCAGGTGATGGAGAATACCTGTTAATTGCCGGTGCTTATTACAGGCATAAAGAAGCGGTAATACCAATGATTGGCCTGGGATATAAAGATTATACATTTTCTTTTACTTACGATGCTACCATATCTTCATTAAGTACTTATAATGCTTCAAGAGGCGCATTCGAATTTTCTTTAATCAAGCAGGGAGTAATAACGCCCGGGGGACAAAAAGTCACGCCTTGCCCAACATTTAAAACGTACTAGGGGGATTTCACTTTTAGTTATGGTCCTTTTGCCCGATTTTTACAGCAATTATCATTTATTTTCATGCTTACCATTGACAAAGTTGCTATTGCTGTTGAACACCTTGGCCAGTTCAGGAACATTGTTGGAGAGCAATATGTTTTTGTGGATGAGGAAGTATTAAACAACTATGCTTCCGATGAAACAGAAGACCTTCACTTTCTTCCGGATGTAGTTATCAAGCCTGGTAATTCTACTGAAATAAGCGAGATCATAAAACTTTGCAACCAGTATAAAATTCCAGTTACACCTCGCGGTGCCGGAACGGGATTGAGCGGCGGGGCTTTGCCGCACCTTGGTGGCGTACTTCTTTCCATTGAGCGTTTAAATAAGGTTATTAATATTGATGAACGCAATCTACAGGTGGTGACAGAGGCGGGTGTTATTACTGAAGTATTGCAAGATGCCGTAAAAGAAAAAGGGCTTTTTTATCCACCTGATCCTAGCAGTAAGGGTTCTTGTATGATTGGTGGAAATATTGCCGAGAACAGCGGAGGTCCAAAAGCAGTTAAATATGGTGTAGTAAAAGATTATGTGTTGAACCTGGAAGTGGTGCTTCCTACCGGACAAATTATATGGACCGGTGCTAATGTTTTAAAAAATGCTACCGGTTATAATCTTACTCAGCTAATGGTTGGGAGCGAAGGCACTTTGGGTATTGTAACAAAGGCTGTTCTAAAACTACTTCCCTTACCTAAGCATGACCTTTTAATGTTAGTTCCATTTCGGAACGCTGAAAATGCCTGTGCTGCTGTAAGTGCCATTTTTATGGCCGGCTATACACCAAGTGCTATGGAATTTATGGAACGCGATGCGCTTGAATGGGTAATGCGTTTTGTAGATAACAATATTATTCCGTTTGACAATGAAGTACAGGCTCATTTACTGATAGAAGTAGATGGAAATGATGTGGATGTCTTAATGAAGGATATGGAAGGTATTTCTGAAATTGTGATGGGTTTTGATTGTGGCGAAATTTTATTTGCAGAAGATGCGCAGCAAAAAGATCAGCTATGGAAATTACGGCGGAGAGTAGGAGAGGCGGTAAAATCACATTCTATTTATAAGGAAGAAGATACGGTAGTGCCGCGGGCCCAATTGCCGATTTTGTTGAAGGGAGTAAAGGATATTGGTAAAAAATATGGTTTTCATTCCGTTTGTTATGGGCACGCCGGTGACGGTAATTTACATGTGAATATTATTAAAGGTGAACTTAGCGATGCACAATGGAGTGGATCATTGAAAGATGGTATCAGAGAAATCTTTGAATTGGTAAAAAGCCTGGGGGGAACTATAAGCGGTGAACATGGAGTGGGCCTGGTACAAAAAGAATATTTACCTATTGTTTTCAATACTATGCAAATGCACCTTATGAAAGAGATAAAAAAAGTTTTTGATCCGAATAATATTTTAAACGCCGGGAAAATTTTCGATTAAGTCTAACCTTTCGATATGAGAAACACAATATTTATATTAATTGTTTTGGCAAGTTCACTGTGCTCTTTTGCACAAGATGAACCAACAAATGAGAAGAAGGGTTTTCAAAAAGAAAAATTATTTGTAGGAGGGAATTTTGGGCTCTCATTCGGCACCTATACTTTAATTAATATTTCTCCGCAAGTTGGATATCGTTTCACTGATTACGTTGCTGCAGGTTTAGGCATTAATGCTCAATATATCAGTGAAAAGGTTTACAATTATTATAATGGTCAGGCAGATTACAAAATTTCGCGTGGTGTTACTGGCTTGAATGTCTTTGGAAGGGTTTATCCAATTAACCAAATTATGTTACAAATTCAACCAGAAGCGAACTATGTTTTTGGAAATACCAAATATTACAACAGTTCAATTGGAACGACTAAGCTCGATGCCCTTATTGTTCCCAGCCTTTTGATTGGGGGTGGGGCTGTAATCCCATCTGGCAGAGGATCTTTTATCGCCTCTGTGTTTTATGATGTATTGCAGAACATAAATTCGCCGTATGGCGCGAGGCCTATCTATACATTTGGTTATAATGTGGGGCTATAGCAGGTGAGTTTTAAATTCCTCTGGCTCGCTTAACACAGTTAATACTTCGCTCAACTTTCCGTAAAGAAATGCTTCCGTTTCAAGATGTTTTAAATGGGCTATCAGGTGATCGTAAAAGCCGGCCGAATTAAGGACAAATATTTTTTTGTCATGAATGGATAATTGATTCCACGTTAAAATTTCAAACAACTCGTCAAGCGTTCCGAACCCCCCTGGTAAAATAACAGCAGCATCGCACAGGTCGTATAGTTTTCTTTTTCTAACGTGCATATCTTCTACAACTACCAGCTCACTTATATTTTTGTGCTGGCTTTCCCAATTAATTAGTATTTGAGGAATAACACCGCGGACAATACCGCCTTTTTCCATTACGGTGTCAGCAACAATTCCCATCAATCCGTTTTTGCCGCCGCCATAAATCAGTTCAATTTTATTTTCAGCAAATATGCCGGCCAGGCTCCTTGCATGCTCTATGTAAATGTTATTAGTTCCAAACCTTGATCCGCAAAAAATGGCCACTTTGTTAATCTTAGTCATTGCTGTATGTTTGAGCAGCAAATGGAAAACAAATTTTTCTATCTTCAAAAATTACTATTCATTACATCAACAATGTTGACTAAAAAATAATACATGTCGCCACTACTGCTATTCTCTTTTGTAATCGGATACTTTATTATACTATTAGTTGTTGCTTATTATACTTCCCGAAATGCAAACAATGATTCTTTTTTTATCGGCAATAGGAATTCCAACTGGATGTTGGTCGCTTTTGGCATGATCGGAACATCTTTGAGCGGAGTAACTTTTGTAAGTGTGCCCGGAGCGGTAGGAAAGACATTTGCTGGCGGTTTTGAAGCTTTCACTTATTTTCAGATCGTAGTAGGATATGTTATCGGATATCTTGTTATAGCGTATGTTCTGTTACCACTCTATTATAGATTAAATGTTACCTCCATCTATAATTATTTAAGCACCCGGCTGGGTTTTGTTTCTTACAAAACAGGCGCTTCCTTTTTTATTTTATCAAGAACGTTGGGAGCAACAGCGCGGTTGTACCTCGTCGTTGCAATTTTGCAGGACGCTATTCTCTCCAGCTTTGGAATGCCATTTTGGTTGACCACGCTCATTATTCTTCTAATGATATTATTGTACACATTTGAAGGTGGTGTTAAAACTATAGTGTGGACTGACACACTACAGACTACGTGTATGTTAATGGGTCTGGTTATTTGTGTTGTTTATATTTTAAAAACATTGGGAATGGGGTTTGGTGAGGGCGTTAACGCGTTAAGCGAAAAAGGTTATACCAATATTTTTGTTTGGGATCCCAACAGCCGCTTATTTTTTCTAAAACAGATTTTAGCTGGGGCTTTTATTACTATTACCATGACTGGCATGGACCAGGAAATGATGCAAAAGAATATTAGTGTAAAAAACCTCAAAGATTCCCAAAAAAACATGATTACATTTTCACTGATACAAGCGGTGGTAGTATTATTGTTTCTTTTTTTGGGCGGCCTTTTGTACTTGTATGGTGGTACAAATAATGTTACAGCTACTGCTGATAGATTGTTTCCTACTATTGCCCTTGCTCAAGGTGTGCCAGCTATAATTTCGGTAATCTTTATCATTGCTCTTATCTCTGCCTTATTTCCAAGTGCTGATGGAGCTATTACAGCATTGACCTCTTCTTTCTGCATTGACATTTTGGGGCTAAAAAGAAGAGAAGATTGGAGTGAAAAAGAAAGACAACGTATAAGAAAGACGGTACACCTGGTTTTTGCTGCTGTCTTTTTATTGTTTGTGATGATTTTCAAATGGGTCAATAGTCCGAGCATGATTGGGGTTATTTTAAAAGTGGCCGGGTATACATATGGCCCTTTATTGGGTTTATTTGCCTTTGGCATTCTTACAAAACGTCAGGTTTCTGACAGGCTGGTTCCTGTTGTTGCCCTGGTGTCCCCGCTCATTTGTTTTTTTATTGATAAGTACCAAAAACAGATCTTTGGTACGTTTGAGATAGGGCTTGAACTTATCCTTATTAACGGGTTATTGGTATTTCTGGGCTTGTTTCTTATTTCTAAACCTAAACCCGTTCCCCAACAGGTAAAAGAAATTTTACAGCATGGACATAGTTAATTCATTAGCTCATGCATATGCAGAAAAATATACATCTGCAGAAGACGAACTTTTAAGAAATATATCTGATTTTACTTTTAAAAATCATCCAAAGTCACATATGCTAAGTGGTCATATCCAGGGCAAGTTCCTTGAATTGATCAGTTGTATACTTCAACCGAAAAAAATTTTGGAGATTGGAACATTCACTGGTTATAGCGCTTTGTGCCTCGCAAAAGGACTTACTAATGGAGGGGCTTTGCACACTATTGAGGTTAACACGGAAGATGCTGCAACAGCAAAAGCATATTTTGACCGATCTTTTTTTAAAGAACGAATAATTTTACATATCGGCGACGCGTTAAAAATCATCGATGAATTGCAGGAAACGTGGGATTTGGTTTTCATCGACGCTGATAAGGAAAATTATATCAATTATTTTAACCTGGTTTTGCCTAAACTAAGGACAAACGGCTTTATTTTAGCTGATAATGTGCTCTTTCACGGACAGGTACTAGAAGAGGAAATTAAAGGCAAAAATGCCAAGGCTATACAGGCTTTTAATGATTATGTTTTTGCCAGGACGGATGTCGAAAAGCTAATGTTAACAGTACGAGATGGTTTATACGTGATAAGAAAATTGCACTGATTTTGTTAAGCTGAGAAAAACTAAAGCATCCAATGAAAAAGCTTCCACTTATTCTCATTTTCCTGTTATTAAGCGATTTTATGTTTGGACAATCTTCCGAAGTTGTTCGAAATTATATTACTACTTATAAGGATATAGCTATGCAGGAAATGCAGCGCACAGGTGTTCCTGCTGCTATTACACTAGCGCAGGGAATTCACGAAACAGGTGCCGGACAAAGTGACCTTGTAAGAAAGTCAAACAATCATTTTGGCATCAAATGTAAAAGTGAATGGGTCGGTGAAAGTGTAAGTCATGATGATGACGCCAGGGGCGAATGTTTTAGGAAATATAATGACCCATTGGAGTCTTATCGGGATCATTCCGATTTTTTAAAGAATCGTTCTCACTATGCTTTTTTATTTAAGCTTGACCCTACTGATTATGAAGCCTGGTCCTATGGCTTAAAGAAAGCAGGGTATGCTACTAATCCGAAATATCCACAGATATTGATCAAATTAATTCGGGATTATGATCTTCAGGATTACACTCTAATTGCATTAGAACAAAAAACATCCAATAGTGATGTTGTATTGACAAGTAATCCGAATAATATTCAGAATGAATCTTCGTCTGATGCAAAAGGAATAAATTCACCCCAGCTAGGTATAATCCCTGCAACGAATTATCCGGCTGGAATCTTTAAAATTAATGAAACAAAAGTAATCTGGATAACACAAGGAACTTCGTATTTAAAAGTAGCAGAGGAAAATAATGTTTCGCTTGCGAAATTATTCGAGTTTAACGATATGAAAGGCCTTGATATAGCATTGATAGATCATTTGATGTTTTTACAGCGTAAGAGAAAAAAAGGCGCTGCTGAATTTCATATTGTCGGGTTTGGAGAAACCTTGTATAACATTGCCCAAAAAGAAGGCATTAGAATGGAAAGCCTTTTAGATTATAATTTTTTAAAGGAAGGCATGCAGCCAAAAGCAGGGGAAAAACTATACCTGCAGGAAGAAGCGCCTGCTATACCGAAATTGGCTAATCAATCACCCGTTATTATACCTTCATCACAAACATCCGAAACGAAGCTTATTTTTCATACCGTTCAGCCAAAAGAGACGATGTATGCTATCGCCAAAAAATATAATGTAGCTGTAGAGGACGTAATGAGGTGGAATGACATGCAAACGATTCATTTAAAAACCGGCCAACAATTACGCATCAATAAAAAAACAGGGAATGGCACCAATTAAGCTGCACGACAAAAGTTTTGGTACCTATTTATCAGAAAACGCCATTCAGGAAAAAGTTAAAGAAATAGCAACCAACATCAACCAGGATTATAAAGACAAAAAACCGTTGTTCATTGCCATATTAAATGGTTCTTTCATGTTTGCTGCAGACCTGTTTAAGTACCTGGACATAAATGCTGAGATCTGTTTTATTAAGTTGGCATCATATAAAGGGATGAAATCAAGCGGCCATATCATAACAGCCATTGGTTTAGATCAGGATTTATATGACAGAGATGTGATCATTATCGAAGATATAGTGGATACCGGC
>DAIQPL010000370.1:0-3916 GCA_036787395.1 Flavisolibacter sp.
CAAGCGTATAAAGTTTCAGGACTAAGGCGTTGACTCAGCGTAATCGCTTGATAAAACCTTTTGCTTCGTATGCTGCTTACACCGGCGCCTACTTCAGTAACAAGCTCTTATTAATGAGTACAAATAATCTGATTCCATGGTAACTTTAAAAACAAACTTATTTCTATGGGAGAAGTGAAGCTAAACCTGGATGATAAAAAGCACGGTGCTTTTTATATAATGGACGGAACAGAACAATCGGGTGAAATGGTCGTAAGCATCAGTGACAATGACCTTACTGTCTACCACACAGAAGTTGTTGAAAAAGCAGAAGGGAAAGGGTTTGCAAAAAAATTACTGGCGGCAATGGTTGATTATGCAAGAGCCAATCGTTTAAAAGTAATTCCGCTTTGCCCTTTTGTACATGCCCAGTTTAGCCGTCATCCGCAGGAGTACGCCGATGTTTGGAAAAAGGAGAGAGTATAGAAAAAATAAAATTCTAAAATAGTATCGTGTCAAATGTTATTGCTTCCGCGCTTGCCATCAATACTGGTGAAAAATATACAACCAGTCTTACCGTAAATGGCCACAACTTAATTGCAGATGAATTACCACAACAGAATGGTAAGGATTTAGGTCCTGCGCCGGGCGATTATGTGTGTATGGGACTGGCTTCCTGCACTGCCATTACGCTTCGGATGTATGCAGAACGCAAACAATGGGCTGTAAATAACATATCAGTTAAGGTAACATTGGTTAAAGGCTCTGAGATGTCGTCCGGCAAAAACACTTTCTATTGTGAAGTAAAACTAACCGGGGAATTGACAGCAGAGCAGGAAAAAAGAATGATGGAAATTGCCAAGGTCTGCCCCATTCACAGGTTACTTACAAAACCAAGTGATGTAGTCACAGTAATGAGCGAATAAGTGCATCGATAAGATAAACCGTGTACTACTTTTTGTTTATCCTGTACAACCGGCCTTCATCGGTAATGGCATATAAAGCGCCATCGGTTCCTTCGGTTACCGCTCTAAACCGCTGGCCTTCACCCGCCAATATTCTTTCTTCGCCTACTACTTTATTATTATTAATCACCAGGCGGACTATATGGGTACTGCTCAATCCACCAATAAATAAATTGTTTTTCCATTCGGGTATGTTTTTACCGCTGTAAAATGTCATTCCACTGGGAGAAACCACCGGATCCCAGTAGTAAACAGGTTGCTCCAATCCTGACTGCTGCGTGATACCTTGTCCAACCTTTTCTCCACTATACTCTACTCCATAGGTGATGGTAGGCCAGCCATAATTTTTTCCGGGCCGAATAAGGTTCAACTCATCACCGCCCCTGGGACCAAATTCATTCTCCCATAAATCACCGGTTTCAGGATGAAATGCCAGCCCCTGAACGTTCCGGTGTCCATAAGAATAAAATTCCGGTCTTGCATTGCTGTTATTGAGAAACGGATTACCTGGTGCAGGTTTGCCGTCTTTAGTAATCCTGATCACCTTTCCCAGCGCTGACTGCAGTGATTGAGCTTGCGGCCTTGTTACTAAATCTGAACGCTCACCCGTACTAACGATGAGGTTACCGCTTTTATCGACAAGTATCCGCGAACCGTAGTGTAAAGTGCCATTATAAGCAGGAGTAGCACGGTAGATCACCACTACATTTTCCATCCCTTTTTCATCAGCTGATAATTTTCCTTTGGCAACAGCGGTTAGATTTCCGCCAGAAGTCGGCTCTGAAAAAGTCCAGTAAACCATCCGGTTTGTTGAGAATGCTGGATCTGTCGTAACATCTAACAACCCGCCTTGCCCTCCATCATTCACTTTTGGGATGCCGGTAAGGGGTGCACTTAAGATGCCTGAAGTAGTAACAATTCTCATAGTGCCGCCCTTTTCTGTGATCAACAATCTCCCATCTGGGAGTGCTGTAATACCCCAGGGTCGTTCAAGCTTGTTGCTTAACACTTTTCCTTCGTAAGCGGTGGTAGTCTTGACACTGGCTACCCGGGTTTGTCCGGCAAAAGCTGGTTTGTAATTGCTATTTGGTGATTTTGTTTCCACGGGTTTATAGGTTGAATCACTAATAGCTGCAGCCGTGGTAGCATTGTTATCTTGTGTACCGCAGCTGGTTGCTATAATGGTGGCCGCGAGGACCTTCAATACTCCTTTATACATCATCGTTGATTTTTTGAATGATAATTAGGTAATGTATGATAATAAAAATGTGCGACAATAAAATTAACTCCTATTTGGAAACGAACCTCGTGCGAAAATAATTTTGTAAGGCGTGATTGTATTCCTTAGGGGTAATGCCCAACATATCCCGGATTTATTGAGAGTCTTGGGTATACGAGTTTTCGATAAGCAGCGTTATTAAAGTTTCATTATTGCTGATACTTCCAGGCCCAGCTTTTATTATTCTTCTCAATTCGGCCTAAGCCAGGGAAGTTAAAGTGAAATGCATTTACCAACATGTTTTCTTTATAGGCCAATTCTAAAAGCTTGGTACGAGATTGCCTGGCTTTCACATGGTCCAGGTCATAATTAGTTTGCCAGTCTAACTTCTCTATATGAAGCGGATGCAGAAAAGCATCTGAAATGTATAACAAGTGCTCCTTTTCAGAATGAACTATCAATGCAATTTGGCCTGGAGTGTGTCCATCTGCTTTCACCGCTGTTATTCCAGGCACCAGGTCTGTGAATTCCCCTTTGATTAAATTGACGTTGCCGTCTTTTAATTTTGAAATATTTTTTTGAACGAAGTATTTAAACTGGTCTGGTTGGTTTTCTGACTTTGAGGAATGCCAGTAAGACCACTCGTTTTCATGCATGTGAAAGCGGGCATTGGGGAAATTGAGATGCTCTTCTTCAGAAAAGATGCCGCCGATGTGGTCCGGATGAAAATGTGTAATGATCACGTCAGTGATATCTTCCTTCTTTATATTTTCCTGTTGTAACAACTGCTGTAACCTTCCTTTAAAAAAAACCGGTTTGCCTTTAACCATTACCGGACTTTCCGAAAAACCAACTCCTGTGTCAATTAGTATTATTTTATCGTCATACTGTACCAACAAGGCAATAAAGGGCGAAGGAATATTATCTGGCGTGATGCCATATTTAGGCAAGGATTGATTCAACTCTTCTTCACTTGCATTGATAAAAAAATCCTTAGCCAGGTATTTAAACATTAAATCACGGAATATTGTGCATTGAAGTTTTCCAATCTTAATTTTGATCACATCGTCCCTACCAAAGGTTGGGTTCAAGATATGGAATGGGTTTAATTGCTCAAACGAAAATGCACCCATCAAGCCAACGCCGTTTTTAATAAATTTTCTTCGTTGCATGGGATGCGTTATTATTTATGTTTTTAAAGAAGCACCTGTTGCAAATATTGCATATCTCCCTACGCTTTGTTCAACAAGCGGTGCACTCAATTTCCTTCATGCATTTCCTTTATTTCTTTTTCGGTCAATCGCAGGAAGCGGGCTGCATTATTGAATAGGATATCCCGTTTTTGAGCCGCTGTCAAAAAGGTTGCTTTATTGATCGTTTGTATTCCCAGTCCAATGTCCTGTGGCCAAACCATGTTATCAGAACCAAACATAATGCGCTTCACAAACCCTGCATTTACCAGCCGTTCGAGGTAAAAATAAAATTCTTTTCTTGGAAGCATATAACAGATTACACCAAGGTCTACATACAATTGAGGATGCGTATATAAAGTGGCCAGCACATCATCCAGCTTTGGCCAGCCGGCATGCATGGCATAGATTCTCAATTTAGGACATCATGTCTAGTTTTATTGATTCAACTTTCTTTTGCAATGTATTTAACCATCAGACAATTAATCGTACTACCAAATCTTCAAGGACCTGTATCAGGCCAAATATAATGGTTACTATAAAAAGGCTCTTGATAACTACCT
>DAIQPL010000107.1:0-11985 GCA_036787395.1 Flavisolibacter sp.
TGAAGCACTTTTAAAAAATTATATTCTTATGCATGATTACCTGCACAAGGAAAAACATTTCGAGATACCCGAACCTATAAAAACGAATAACAACACATGGCTGATAGAAGATAGTAATAAACAGGTTTGGCGTGCCACAAGGTTTGTAGAAAATTCTTATTCCAAAAACGCTGTTATTAATACGGAAGAAGCTTATACCACGGCTTATTCTTTTGGACACTTTACAAAATTATTATCGGTAATGGATGTAGCAGCTATTGAACCTGTTCTTCCCGGCTTTCATAATCTTTCTCTGCGTTACAAGCAATTGCACCAGGCCATTGCAAAAGGAGATCCTTTAAGAATAGAGCAGTCAAATTCCTTAATTAACGATATAGAAGAACGCAAGCACCTGGTAAAACTTTATGAGTCGCTCAGTAATGACGCATTGTGCCCCCAAAGGTTGATGCATCATGATTGTAAAATCAACAACCTCCTTTTTGATCAGTTAACCAAAGAAGTTATTTGTCCCATAGACCTCGATACAGTGATGCCAGGTAACTATTTTTCCGACCTGGGGGATATGATACGCACCATAGGCTGTACCGAAAATGAAGAAAGCGTTTCATGGAACAGCCTTGACATTAATATCGCTTTTTACTGGTCTATCATAGAGGGCTACTGTGAAGGGATAGAAAATAATTTAACCCAATACGAAAAAGAACACTTGCATGCAAGTGGCCTCCTTATGATTTATATGCAGTGTATTCGTTTTTTAGCAGATTACTTATGTGGCGATGTATATTATCATACAACTCACAAAGAACAAAATTTTAACCGGGCTACTAATCAAATGGTCTTCTTAAAAAAACTGGAAAATTTTCTTACAACGGAGGGATTGCAAAGACTTTGACATAAGCAGCTCTCTCATGTTATTAAAGAA
The DNA here is from genome assembly GCA_036787395.1 of Flavisolibacter sp. Classification (GTDB taxonomy): domain Bacteria; phylum Bacteroidota; class Bacteroidia; order Chitinophagales; family Chitinophagaceae; genus Flavisolibacter. The sequence goes on from DAIQPL010000107.1 coordinate 923, forward strand.
GGATAGAATTGTCGTTTGCAAAAGTAAAAGTCGTAAAAACACGTACAGTATCTTGTATGGAAGGTCCATTAATAATTTATTTTGAGGCATAGTAATTGCAGTAACCGTATTAGAAACTAATAAGAAAAATTTTTCATGTTATTTTATTAGTTAACTTACAGTTCCCTCTCTTGAAAGACCTACCAAATCACTTTTCTCCTCTAATCATCTTTTGAAAAACGATAGTTAATTTCTAACGTCCGTGCAACGTTGTACAAATTATTTCTTCATTTTCCAACCCCTAAATTTCTCACGTATGAGACATCTTTATTCTTTTATTTGCACTTTTTTTCTAAGTTTTTTTGTCTTGCAAACGCAGGCACAATATGCGCTAAATGGAACGGCTACCCCTACAGATCCGGGTATACCCAACTCTACCTGCTTTAGACTGACTCCGCCCGTTGGCTTACACCAGGCTGGCTCTGTATGGAACAACAGTTTGGTGAACTTAAATCAGAATTTTGTAGTTACTTCAAAACTATGGTTTGGATCTTTGGACGCAGAGGGAGCAGACGGGATCGCATTTGTATTACAACAAGCTGGCACTACGGCCTTGGGTGTCACTGGCGGTGGCATTGGTTATTACCAAATACCAGGTCCCTCGTTTATTGTAGAATTTGATACCTGGCAAAATTTAGAGCCAGGGTTTACTACCGGTGACCCTGTAGGTGATCACATTGGGTTTTTAAAAAACGCGGATGTTTTCCATAACGGGCCAAACGCGTTACAGCCGCCTACTGCCTTCGCCTCCAACATTGAAGATGGTCAGTGGCATGACGCCACTTTTTCGTGGAATGCTACCACTAAAACCATGACCGTTCAATTTCTTTCTACGAGCTATACTTTCACCGGCGATATCGTAAATACCATCTTTGGTGGCAATCCTATGGTATACTGGGGATTTACTTCGGCCACAGGTTCCTTTACTCCTATAGAGCATAAGGTGTGTATTATTACTACAACCACGCCACCACCACCACCACCGCCGCCTGCTGAGTGTGGACAGTTGCGTACACAAACTCCAGGTGGATGGGGCGCAGAACCCCATGGTAATAATCCCGGCACTTACCTACATGAAAATTTTGCTGCTGCGTTCCCATCAGGATTAACTGTAGGCGTGATGCCAAATTATTATGCACGGTTTACCAGTGCTCAGGCAATTACCGATTACCTCCCTGCCGGAGGACAAACCAAAAAACTGACAAAGAATTATACCAACCCGGCTACAGAAGATTTGAAAAACGTATTGGTTAATCACCTGGTTGCATTAACACTAAGTGTGAGGTTTGATCAGGTAGATGCTTCCTTTGGAAGTGCCGGCGTTCAACTAGGCAATATGATTATTGGTTCAGGCGCCTTCCAGGGATGGACTGTCAATGCTTTCCTGGCAGAAGCGAACAAAGTGCTTGGTGGAACTTCCAATTCATATACAGTACAACAAGTATTGGAAACCGCTTCAGCCATCAATGAGAACTATGTAGATGGTAGCAAGGATGGTCATTACCTAGAGTGTCCTTCTGCTCTGAGCCCCATGGTAGCCGGACGCACAGTCAGAGAAAAAGAAGTCTTTATAGTGCCTGGTTTTTATGCTCAGCCTAATCCGAGTAGCGGGGCTTTCGCCTTCCGAATGGATAAAGGCAAAAGCGGCCTGGCCAAAGTGCAGGTTGCCGCAGCCAACGGAAGGATTGTAGAAACCCGAATGGTACCCCTTGTTGGAAGAGGACAAACATTAAGCTTTAACCTGAGTAACCAGCCGACGGGAATTTATCTTGTAAGAGTACAAACAGATGAAGGACTGCAGACACAAAAAATAGTGATACAAAAATAGTTATGCTATTAAAGAAAAGCATCCGTCGTTCAGGCGGATGCTTTTTTATTTATAGCAAGCAGATAAGTTAATATATTTTTTTGAAGTTGACCTTCCCAGGCCATGTTTACATAGCCCTTATTGAATTTCTGGTTAGCATAGTTAATGCTACTATCAATTTTGTTCAGCAACCATTGAAGATGTACGTGAAGGTTGAATCTGGTTAATATTTGCCATTGCGACATCTACATGCCTTTTAATATCCAGTTTCAATCCTTCTTCAAAACCGCTGAAGTCATTTTTCAGTTGCAATGATGTTACCTGTAACCGGTCTGACAAGCGTTTAACAGTCAGGTAATGAAACATGGGCTTATACTCTTTGGAAAGATCGGGTAAACATCCTTCTCCCTGCCTTAGCGGTTGGTGCAATCCGCCACCGCCACCAATCACCATAAAATCCTTTCCTTCTATTTTATAATGCTCAAACCCGTGACAGTGACCGGAAAGAAATAACTGGCTCTTTTTTGATTTCAGGAAAGGAGCAACAAATTTCTGTTGAACATCTTTTGAACAGCCGACAATTTTACTGTTGGTATACGGCGAATGGTGACAAGTAGTAATAACGTATTGTATAGATGAATCAGCATCTAATTCTTTCAGGGTGTTTTTGTACCAGCTTACCTGCTGCTCGTCTTCGGTCCGGGTCAGTGTTTTAAAGTTGGAATTTAGTAAAACAATAGCCACAGAATCTTTAATCTCAACATATCCTGTGCGTACATGGTTGGGGAAGCGGAACTGAAATTTTCTTTGTCCTGCTTCGGCTTGTCCCATTACTTCATGGTTACCCAAAATAGCATTTACTGCAATGCCTTTATCACGAAGATTTTTAAGATAAACATCCATAGGTTTCCATTGCTTGTTACTATAGCCCAGGTTTACTACATCGCCTAATAAAAAAAGTGAACCTGGATGGCGATCACTAATCTCATTAAATAACTTTTTAGTAGCGGACCTGTTGTTGTGTGCTTTTAAGAGAATTGTCTCAACCCACATGGGAGCTTGTGTATCAGAAGCAAAAGCAATGACGGTACTGTCATTATCAAGCTGGGCCACCGTTTGGCTTTTCAACAAGGAAGTGCTAAAGGATAACATACAGAGGATAATAATTTTTTTATGCATAAAGGATAATGGTTACTGCTTAATTAACCTGTGTAGAATAAGCCCTGGAGGATTCCGGCTCTACCGCTGTAGTTTCCAAAGATCGGATTGTAAAGAGAAAGAGACTGAAATTTTAGCTGTATGATATTGTTTTATCGTCCAAAACCTGTTTAATCCAGAAAAAAATTTTCTGTCTTTTAGCTACCATTATCATTTATCAAACGCGCATCTAAATTGCCAAAACTCTGCCACTCTTTCCTATAGAATTCTTAAAGATGGAACATCTTAACAATTGCAATCAACGACAAAAAGCAGACCCTGTTTGGAAGCATTTAGTTGCAAAGAATGGTGCGTCCTTTTGCTTAAGCGCTCATTGCTGTGTGTAGTAATAGTAAGCTACGAGAGATGCGTAATTTGAGACAATGCCGTCATAATTTCCTTCAAACATAAATTCCTTGATCTGCTTTGGTTGATCAATTGTCCAAACGAAGGCTCTTTTGCCTTGTGCCTTCATAGCTTGTACCTTCTCCGGTTGTAATCCCTCCGTCCAAAGCGGCGCCCAAATGCGGGCATTGGCTGTGGTAACATAGGCTGGCTCTAACTCACATAAAGAAGGAATGTTTTTAAAATCCGGCAGTAATAAAAACTTGTTAAATACATTCTCGTCATGGATACCAATGGTAATCTCAATTTGTCTACCTATAGCAGCGGCCGCTTGAAGAGCTTCTTCCTGAAGGTCATTAATTATCTCTAACCGGGTAGTGTCTTTTGCATCGAGCCAAACGTAACGAATGGGAGTATTGTAAATTATACTATTCAAGGCCTCTTTTAACGTTGGAATTTTTTCGTCATTTTTCAATCTCACTTCAGAAGTTAGCTCAGCATAAGTGTAGTTCTTCAGTTCTCCCCGAACGCCTGCTTTATGCGTAAGCCGGTCATTTATCCTCGAGTCGTGGTATAAAACCGGTATTCCGTCTTTTGTTATTTGCACATCAATCTCAACACCCGTAGCCCCTAAGCGGGAGGCCATTTCTATAAGTTGCACTGAATTTTCGGAAGCGGGCAAGAGATCTCCAATGCGGCCACCACCACGATGGCCTATAATCTCGAGAGGTCTCTTATTATAAAGAGGTCTTATATACTTAAGTTGTAGCTTTTTGTCAGGCTCACTGTCTCCCGATCCATAAACTCCGTTGATGCTGAGATTATAGTTACCTGATATGGAATCATCTGACACTCCTTTAATGTCACGAAGTGTAATGGTAAATCTGGCACGTCCCGTTTCTGTATTCGTTAACTTTCGCCAATAACCGCGCAATAGAATAGAATTATCGAGGCGTTTTCCTTCACAAATAAAATAGGCCGCATCTTCTTCACAAAACATTGAAAGTTGATAAACAGTGTCCTTGCTTTTTATTGTGTAACTCCATTTCAAAGCCGTCATTGGACCAAACTTTTTTTCACCTTCAATAGTATAAACACCTTCCAGCTTTTTACGGGTACTATTTTTAAGTGGTTGGGCCATAGAAGAATCAAACAAATCCCAGCGTACGTCCGGCACATCAGGTTTAAGAAGTTGATGACACGATGCAAGAATAACTGTCGTTACAAATACCAGCAGGCACTTTATCATATTAAAATGTTATTGGATTAGGAAGAACAAAGTGAAAGCCAGTTGTAACTGCCTCTCAAAATCAAATAGGGTTTTACAAACTCTTACCATTTTAAAAATCTCCACACCAATTCCAGTCTATTGCATTTACGATAAAAATCAAATGAACTATCAAACACTTACAATCAGGTATACTTATAGTGCAATGCTGGCGTAAAAAATATTGTTTAATAGATCTTTTAATAGAATACCGTAGAGCTATACAATAAGCGGGCCGGGCGGCAAATACATTAAAGCAGTATTTATAGTTTCTTGCACGAAGTTTAAAAGCGGCATAATGCAAAAAAAATAGACCCCTGTAGAAACAGGGGTCGCAACCAAAACTAACTGCTTATGAGAAAAATTTTCTGCTTTTGTGAATACAAATTTACCCCGCACATTATTAAAATCTTGTTAGTGCTATGTTAGAAGTCCATTAATATTTACCGGCCGGGATTGATGTTAATCAATGATAGCAACCAACTACTTTTATAAATTAAGTCTAATACCAGTCAATAGATGGTCAATTAGCTTTAAAGAATTCTATTGTTTTAGTTACGACGCTTTGCATGGCAGCGGGAAGTTCATCGTGGGTCCATGGATGTTTCCTTCCAAACACATGGTCCGCTTCCAGGAGAAAAAGTTCTGACCTATCATTGGCGTGGTGTAAAGCATAGGCGCTCGAAACAGGAACAGCTTCATCGATAGTACCATGACAAATCAATATGGGAATACTTAAGCGCTTTACTGCAGCCATAATATCGAGCCTTTCTTTATTTTTTTCATAATCCTCATATAATTGATAGTATAATGGCAATTGCTGTTTGGTGCGGCTATTTGTATAATACTCTACTCCTGCTATTTTCCATTGTCGAATTTTTTCTTCAGGCCAGCTTCCCCAAGGTGTTTTACATTGGGCAACAGAAGCCCAGGTAGCAACAGCTCTTATTCTTTTTTCTTCAGCAGCTTTCAAAAGTACAATGCCGCCACCACGGCTGTGGCCAAGTAAAAAAATCTTGCTTCGGTCTATTGAATTTCTGTGGGGATTATTATTACTTAGTGACCACTCAACAATAGTCTGCAGGTCCTCTAATTCTTTTGTATAGTTATTATTCCCGTATGCTTCCATGTCGGTAAAAACTTCCGGATTTTCAGGTGTAGTACCACTATGAGAAAAATTAAATTTTATAAAACAAAAACCAGCTTCTGCAAACTGCCCTGCAATAAGATCGAACGCTCCCCAATCTTTAAACCCATTAAAACCATGCGCATAAATTACCACTGGTTGAGGCTTTTGCTCTTTATAAAAAACATCCATTGCCATAGGTATATTTTCGGCACCATTAACGATTATATTTTTAAATCGCTTCATATTGCATAGATACTATAAAAACAGGCTTGGTTATGGCTTGGTGAATACCTTGAATGGTTGACCACCAAATCATGAATGGCTGCCCTCCTGATTTAATAGAAAGCTAAAGTGTAATTTTATTTGAATGGGGAATATAGTTTTCAAAGAAACCAGGAGCTATATACTTATTGTACTGGCTATTCTCTCAGCCGGCCTGGGTATTAAGGGTTACCTCTTATCAAGCCATTTCATTGATGGAGGCGTGACAGGCATCTCCATGTTGTTGAATAATATTTTTGACTGGCCCTTAGCTATATTAATACCAATAATTAATCTGCCCTTTATTATACTAGGCTATTATCACATCGGATTAAAGTTTGCGATTAAAAGTTCTTTAGCTATTACAGGCTTAGCACTTTGCCTGGCCTTTGTTCCTTACCCGGATGTTACGCCGGATAAATTGCTAACGGCGCTGTTCGGTGGTTTTTTTATTGGCCTTGGTATTGGCCTGGCTATTCGGGCAGAAGCAGTTTTGGATGGTACAGAGATAGCTGCATTATTGGTAAGCAAAAACAATAGCTTATTAAAAGTGGCTGATGTTATTCTTCTCCTTAACATCGTGATTTTTGGAGCGGCTGTTTTCTTTTTAGGAATTGAACCGGCTTCCTATTCTGTTCTTACTTATTTCGCTGCTTCCAGAACAATCGATTTTCTGTTGCATGGCTTAGATGAATACACCGGCGTAACCATTATATCAGAACAGAGCGATGTTATTAAAAACAAGATCATTGATGAATTAGGAAGAGGCGTTACCGTGTATAAGGGTAAAAAAGGATATGGAAAACGGGGTGAAAACAATAGTGAAAATGATATACTCTTTACCGTGGTCACCCGGCTCGAGATCGGAAAATTACGAAACCTCATCAGCACAATTGATAACAATGCTTTTATTATACAGCACAGCATCAATGACATACAAGGTGGTATGGTAAAACCAAGAGGTTTACATTGACGACCATCAATCTTATCACAGTTTCTTTATGACCAATGGATGTGTAGTCCAAAATAAGTTCTGTACATTTACCGAATAAAATATCCTACATGAAACTTTTTGTAGCAGGCCTTCCATACGATTTATATGATGATGAATTAATGGAGATATTTGAAAAGTTTGGCGCTATCACTTCAGCTAAGGTTACCATTGACAAAGAAACCGGTAAAAGCCGGGGATTTGGATTTGTAGACATGCCGAATGACGAGGAGGCGAGAGAAGCCATTGAGCACCTTAACGATATTTCGCTGGGCAAAAAACCGCTCGTGGTTAAACAAGCCGATGAACGCCCAGGCTCCGGAGGCCAGGGTGGTGGTGGCAATCGAGGAGGTTTTCGCGGCGGCAACAGCGGCGGAGGCGGTTTCAACAGACGAGATGATAACAGAGGTGGCCGTCGTTATTGATATTTAATTTTAGCTTACACGATTCACCATTAGTTTTTATTTTCCTTTAAGAAATCCAACACTTTTTCTTTAAACATCTCCGGAACCTGGAGGTGCGGAATGTGTCCTACGCCTTTAAGTTCAATAAGTTTTGCGTTTTTAATTTGTTCTTGCATGGTCTTTGCTAAAAGTGGGTACAAACCATGTTTTTCTGCTGTCTCCTTGCTCAACAAATTCTTCCCAACGACCGTTCTGTCTTCCAGTCCAATAATAATTAGTGTAGAAGTGTTTATGTTTTTGAATTCATAAACGACAGGCTGTTCATAAATCATTTGATAGGTGAGTACACTGGCCCATGTGGCTTGTTTGAAATCGGGTATTTGCAAGGCCGCATACTGTGCAGCAACATATTCCTCATATTCCTGTTTCCATTCAGGATAATAAGTTTGCTGGTACTTCTTCAAAGATTCATATGTTGAACTCAATTCAGATTTGTATTGTTGGTCCAGTAAACGGTAAGGAACAAATGTTTTATAATCTTCGAGGCCAATAGGATTTTCATAAACCAGTTTTTCCACAATGGCAGGGAACATCAAAACAAACCTGGTGGCCAGCATACCACCCATGGAGTGCGCAAGGATGTATGTTGTTTGAATACCCAAAGTATCAAGCAGCTTTTTTGTATTTGCTGCCAACAGGTGAAAACTATAATGAATATTAGGTTTATCTGACATGCCCCAGCCTACCTGGTCGGGCACAATCACGCGGTAACCAGCTGCACTTAAAAAAGCAATAACATCTTTCCAGTAATAGCCATTAAAATTTTTTCCATGAAATAATACCACCGTTTTACCATTTGGCTTTGATGATGTTACATCCATATAAGCCATTTTGATTGGCTGCTGTTCTATGGTGAGCGAAAGATATTGAACAGGATATGGATAAGTGAGTGGCTGAGCAAAGGAATAAGTTTGTTTAAAAATAAAAATGAAAATGAAGAAAAGTTTTTTCATATGCTGGTTAATAAGCCTGGAATCCAATTATTACACCAAAGCAATAAATCTGTAATTAATAATTATTCTTTTTTAATTCCAGCAGAACGATGATACTCTTTTAACTTGTCACTTATATAATAAACTACCTCTTCATTAGAAGTGTGCTTTCTTAGCCATTTGTAATCTGGTGTGTAGCGAAATAGAAAAGACCTGAGGGAGTCACCTCTCAAGCCTGTGTAAAAAGCTACTAATTGCGGAGAGTACCGGTAATTAATATAAGCCGCCAGTTCCGTCTTTTCAAACAACTCTTCTTCCTTTCTTTTATTACGATATTTGTTTTTAGTAAATCGATCCAGGTTGATCGTTACACCAAACCCGTCTCGTGGACCAGGGGAAACGGCATTCAATGAAGTGCCTTGCATAAGCTTGAAGGCCGATCTTCTTTCTATACTATCCGCCTGGTATTTGGTGTACTGGCTGGATATAGTTACACCAGGCAAAATGTTTCCTGATGGTGACAAATAAATGGTAAGTGTATCTCCAAAGAGAAGGGAGTAACGTAAAGAGTTGTCATGATAAGAACCTGCCAAAGCATTAAGCACGTCATTGGGTGAAACCGTTATTCTGAATAACCCATCTGGGCGGGTTTGCACTTTAGTGTTATTAGAGAAATTTGAAATCGTCCCATTCGCAATGGGAAAATGGGTGATGCTGTCTTTAAGATATCCGCTGATCCAGGATTGCTGAGCGTTTCCATCTTTAAAAAGTAGAATTAAAAGAATTGAAAGCTGGCAGAACTTCCGCATAAAAGCAATTCAGGTTATTGAAAATAAGATAACGGGGGGTAGGTTAGGGTTAAGAGCAGGTTAAATAGGCAAGTAAATACCACTACAGTTTATATGATCAAGTAAACAATGGAATTACTAAGCAGGATTTCTCTCACTAATAAATGGGATCTTTCTAAATAGCAAATAACAAGTCCTGAAGAAAATATTTAAAAGAAGATAGCCTTTTCAGATTTAGGCCTTATTCTATTGTAGAAATTTATCCCGTTTTTTGAAAAGGCATGGTTTTTTCTTTTACATAAGAAAATAAACAAACAATGGAAGAGCAAAAGAAATTGAGAAAAAGAAAAAAAATTCAAAAAGGAAAAGAACTTGTTTATTCAGCAAAGGCACGCATGACCAATGCCATGGTATCAACAGCTGCAACTGCTATAACAGGTATGGCAGCCTTTAACTTTCAGCAGTTATGGAAGTGATCTGTCAACATTCCACCTCACAGTGCGTAATACATAAGAAATAAGAAAGTAAAGCCTATTTGGCTACATCTATTTTTACTTTCTTGTTCTTGATTTTTTCAGCTTTGATCAATTGTAAGGTGTGACTTGCCTTTGATTTCCGTACGGCGACAAAAGAGAAGAAATCCTTTACTTCAATTAAACCGATATCTTCCTTTTTTAATTGTCCTTTGTTAGATAAAAAGCCTACTATATCTACCTTGTTCACCTTGTCCTTTTTACCGGCTCCAATGAAAAAGGTAGTCCACTTTGGTTTCTCAGGTAATTCGGAAGCACCAGGCAGATGCAATTGCTCAACAGATACCGTTATGTAAGGTGGTACTTTCTCTTCTGCGTTCAAGATCAATATGGCTGTACCACTGGCTTCCATCCTTGCTGTTCTTCCATTTCTGTGAGTAAATATTTCCTCGGTGCCTGGCAAATGATAATGAATGATGTAGCGAATATTAGGTATATCTAATCCCCGCGCAGCAAGATCAGTTGTTACTAAAAAATTGACACTGCCATTTTTGAATTTTGCCAACGCCACTTCTCTTTCCTTTTGCTCCATAGCACCGTGATAATATGTATTGATTATTCCTTTGCCGAATAAAAACGCGCTTGTTCGTTCAACCGATTCCCTGTGATTGCAAAAGATAATGCTGGACCTATTTCCCAGGTAACAAAGTAACTGGAATAACGTTTCTGTTTTGTCATTTTCGGCTGACGAAACGGTTTGAATGGCCAGGGCTTTGGATGGCTCATTATCTCCAGGAAGAAAATTCAGTTTTACTGCATCGGTGGCGCCAACAAAGTCTGGTATTTCTTCTAATTCAGTAGCTGATGTCAGTATTCTTTTTTTTATTGATGGCACAGACCGAAGAATAAAAGAGATCTCTTCCAGGAAGCCCAACTCTAGCGATTTATCAAATTCATCCAACACCAATGTTTCAATTGCATCTACAGTAACATTATTTCTGCGGATATGATCTGCCAGCCGTCCGGGTGTTCCTATTAAAAGCGCCGGAGGTTGTAGCAGGTTATTTTCTTCAATTTCTCTTTTATGTCCACCATAACAACAAGTAACCTTTAAACCCGTCCTCATCGACCTAAAAACATTCTCTATCTGTATAGCCAGTTCCCGTGAGGGCACAACAATCAACGCTTGGGTATTCTTTACATTTTCGTCTATTAATTTAAATATAGGCAATAGAAAAGCGAGCGTTTTGCCGGAACCTGTGACAGAATGTATAATAACATTATCGTTTTTCTCAATAGCTTCTAAAGCTGCTTCCTGCATTTCGTTCAACGCATCAATACCCATAGCCAGAAGGACCGGCTCCACAAAG
>DAIQPL010000012.1:0-9718 GCA_036787395.1 Flavisolibacter sp.
ACATGAGCCGCAGGGAAACTTTTGTGAGCCGCGAAGAAATATAACTACCTTAAAGGGGAGATAATTCCATTCAAACAATACCAATGCTTGACCGAATAGCAGCCTCAAAGGAAATCCCGTTTATTTTAAATAAATACTAATAGGTAAACACTCAATGGCCGCTTTAGAAAAGTTCCAAACGCTGGCCTGGCTTACTTAATATTGTTCCCAGTGAAGAATGGAATGCCAGGCTTAAAAATTTCACTGGTTTTGCTTATGTAATTACAATTACTAAACAGGCCGGTTTGGCCCAACCTGTACCAGGCACTGGATTTTTCTCCCGACCTTCATACACAAATCCAGAGAACAAATGTCAGGGCTAAAAGTGATTATAACAGGCGCTAGCGAATGGTTGGTGAAGGTGTTTTGTTTGAGTGTTTACAAAAGATAAAAGTAAATGAAGTGTTGATGGTGAACGGAAACATTACGAGTGTATCCATCCAAAAACGGAAGAACTGAAAATGAACTGATAAAATTGCGCTTCAAAAACGAATACAATTCCTTGGGTTGCTGTTTACTTCTGAATAATAAGTTTTCCATTCATATACTCTGGTAATATATTGGCCAGGTCAGGCGTGAGGCAATGACGAATATCCTTTTCAAGGCCAAAATTAGTAAGACGATGATAGTGTGATGCCTCATTTTTTTTCATGAATTCGTAGAGATCCTCTTTTGCTATGTTGTACAAATTTTCAGCAATGTGAGAAGCATCGCAATTAATGACGAAATGTTCTTTTATTTCTGAAATGACTGCCCCAGCAAATAAAGTATCCTCCATATTAAGCTTGTCTTTCCACGCTGCACAGGCAAGAATTACGTCTTTATTAATCTGCCTGAGATGCTGACACACCGAAGTAAGATTTAAAAAGGAACCAGTAATAATTTCCCTGGCCCCTTTGGCCAATGCCATGTGCAGCAGCTTTGTTCCATTAGTGGTAGTAAGTACCAGGGTTTTTCCTCCAATAAAATCTCCAGGATATTCAAACGAGGAATTACCATATTGCAAACCTGGTGCTACCTGGCCATCTCTTTCACCTGCAGTAATACAGGCTAATTTTTTTCCGAGCTCTATGCATCTTTCTACGCTATCAACGGGTATGACCTCTTTTGCGCCATTATATAAGGCGGTAGCAATGGTGGAAGTAGCCCGTAACACATCAATTACCACAACCACTGTGTTACTAACATCATACAAATGCAATAAGGCGGGGGAGAGTACGGTATATAAAGTTGGTTTTTTCATTTCTCTAAAAATTGCTTCCATTGATTGCTCTCTGCAGCTTTCTTAATCACTTCATTTCTTTCCTTAAGCAATCGTGTTATATAGTTTTCCAGGTAAAACCTGTTAACCACCTTTCCAAAAAAGCCGTGCTTTATTTCATAGTGAAACTGGTCGATCATGATTGTCCCGTTTTCGATTGGCTTGAAATAATGTTCATGCTTCATCATGGTAAATTCACCATCTGCCTGTTCATCTGCAAAATAGTCTGGTCGCTTTAGTTCCGTTAGTTTTACTCTTAGCACCCTTTCTTTGAATAAATGTTTTGCTTTCCATGTTACCTCATCATTTAAATCCATAAGACCTGTCATAGTTCCCTTCACGATTTTCTCTTCATACTTGCGCATTGACTGTTTATGCAAGTCAACACTTCTGCTCAGGTCAAAAATCCTTTCCTGCGGTGCTGCTATAAAAGTTGTTAAATGGATGAAAGACATAAAAACAATTTGAAAGGCTAATTAACTAAAAGGAATCTTTGCCACTTTGGCCTGTAATAATTTATCCCGCACCTTAACGAATACAGGTGTGCCAATAGCTGCAAAAGCAGTTCTTACATAACCCATGCCTATGGCCTTATTGAGGCTTGGCGATTGTGTACCGGAGGTTACATAGCCAACCGGCGCTCCGCCCTGATCTTTTATTTCGTAGCCATGCCGGGGAATTCCCCGATCAACCATTTCAAAGCCTATTAATTTTCTGTCCACACCTTCTTCTTTTAGTTTTTGAATGAGGTTTTTAGCTGTAAAATCTTTATTAAACTTTGTAATCCAGCCAAGACCCGCTTCCAAAGGTGAAGTGGTATCATCAATATCATTTCCGTACAAACAATAACCCATTTCCAAACGAAGTGTATCCCTTGCTGCAAGCCCGATTGGTTTTAAACCTTGCACGCCACCCGACTGAAAGATAGCGTTCCAGATTTTATCAGCATTGTCGTTTTTATTTTCGAAATAGATTTCCACACCACCAGCACCTGTGTATCCTGTTGCGCTAACCAATACATTGTCTACGCTTGCAAATTTTCCTTTTACAAACGTGTAATATTTAAGGTTCAATATATCCATGTCTGTTAAGGGCTGCAGGATTTTCGTGGCATTGGGCCCCTGGACAGCCAGTAAACAAGTATCATCCGAGATATTATGCATCTCTGCCTTTTTTGTGTTGTGTTTTTGTATCCAGTTCCAATCTTTTTCGATATTGCTTGCATTCACAACAATCATGTATACTTTGTTCTCTTCTATGCAATAGATTAATAAGTCATCAACAATACCCCCTTTATCGTTGGGCATACAACTATATTGTGCTTTCCCTGCAGTAAGTTTAGAAGCATCGTTCGTACTTACTCTTTGAATAAGATCTAATGCATTTTCTCCTTTCAAAATAAACTCACCCATGTGGCTTACATCAAAAACACCGGCATTTCGCCGCACGGCCAGGTGTTCATCATTAATGCCGCTGTAGCTGATAGGCATATTATAGCCTGCAAACTCAGCCATCTTTGCACCTAGCTCTATATGTTTTTGAGTGAAAGGAGTATTCTTCATTCTAAAAAATTTGGATTGCAAAAATAGACCACAGATGATATTGATTGATCACTGATTTCTCAGATGAGAAGATTCAGGGGATTTTGAGAATGCTCATAGGCGAAAATCCTACCTGTGTGCAAGCTTGAAATAAGCTGCGCTATTTTATTTAATCCATTTAATCTGTGTAATCTGTGATAAAAAAGGCTCTCAAAGAATTGAGAGCCCTGAGATATCCCGCAAGGGCAGGATAACTTCAACCGAGTTGAATTATATAATTAGCGGCACAAATGGACTCACTATAAAAAGAGTGTTACTTTCTTTATTGTCTTTTCTTTTTAAAGTTGTGGATCCGTTTTGTCTTTTTGTGCGTTCAATTTCACGTATCCTTTCCTGGTCCTTCCTGTTTTGCTCTTCTCTTGCTTTTATTTCATTACGGATACTGTCTGCACTGCTTTTTCTTTCAAAAGTTCCTTCTTCATTATTGATGACATCCGCAGGCGCTTTTAACTTACCGTCAGAAGTCATTACATAGTCCTTGTTTGCATTCCAGTCAAAATAGTCGTTGTATTCCCAATCATATTGATAGCGATTACGGCGACCCCAACGGTAATCATCTCTCTCGCGTCTTCGAATGACCCATGGATTGTAGGCATCAATAATGGATTCGTCGAAGCGAATCATTTTGCCAACGGGTACCTGCAATTCTAAAATCACTCCCTGGCCCCTGAATTTGCTTCTTCTATCAATAGTTATCCCGCTGCCTATATTTAAAACACTATCAACAGAAGAAATAGTAAAACCGGTTCTTCCTGCTCTTTGCTGCGCATCCGCCACGCTTTGACCAGCACTGTATTTAAACACGGTTACATGATACAGAGAATCTTCACTTTTTTCCACCCTGATCTTTACGTTATTGTATTTTATCTGGTTGTCTGAAACATCCCAACCTGTATTATCAGATTGCAGCCATGCAAAATTTCCGCTGTATCGTATTTCAGGCTCGTTTACTTTTATAATCATTTTTTGAGCGGCCGGTTGCGCCAGTGCAACGTCGGTACTCACTCTTTCATACATTCTTAGGTCCTTAGCGATGCTTGCAGCAAAGCTTATAGCACAAACCCATCCTATTGTCCAAAGACCGCCGAATATATAGCCCAGATACCTGTTTCTCGAACGAACCCTCACCATCCGGCGTATTAACCACGTCATAAAAGCAATGATAGGAACGCCGATGAAGAAAAGTAAGGTTCCCCATGCTAAGGCTTTTTGTAAGCTTGACGTCCAAAGAAAATTATTTATGGGCCACCAGGCTACTCCGCCAAAAATAATAACCATTAAGGCAGCAAATAACCCCAGGGTTATGCATCCTGCTACAAAAATGAAAAAAGCCTTAAATAAAACACCGATAATATGCCCAATTCCCCTGGCTAAAGGACGAGCTGTTTCAGCTACTTCGCCAGCAAATGCTTTTCCTCTTGTATTTGCAAAATCACTTGCTTTTGTTCCCAACTCCTGTGCTGATGTTTTTACTTCTTCTCCCCAGGTTCCCATGCGATTTTTAAAATCACTCATTCCTTCTTTTACATTCTGGCGAATCCTGTTAACGTCTACTTTTTCACCACGCATTTCCATTTTCTCAAAAGGACTTCTTGCCTCGGGTAAGACAATCCAAAGAATAATGTATGCTAAGCAAAACGTACCGGTGAAAGAACCAATGAACAGGTTTGGAAATATATCCCTGTGCGATAAAAAGAAGATGGAATTGATAACGCCAAAGGTGATATTCAACAAAAGCGGTGCGGCAAAAATCAACCTGATAAGCCAGGCTGGCTTATTGAAATATGCACCTAAACCACCGGCAACACCAGAGATTACGCGGTCATCAGGATTTCGGAACAACCTTTTGCCGACATACGCATCGAGGTCACGAGACGGAAGGATAATCCATAAAAGGATGTAAATTAATATTCCAAAACCAAATCCTCCGAAGGTTATGATGGCGAACAATAAGCGAACCACTGCAGGGTCTACATTCATATAATTGGCGATGCCGGAACACACGCCACCTAGCAGCTTGTCACTTGTGTCGCGGTACAAGCGGCTCTTTGCACTTTTGCTTTGTGTATGTGTATAGGTTGCTGTTTTGGAAGCTTGCCCTGCACTTGTTTTATTTTCTGCAGCATCTACTTCCTCGAAATCTTCTATTCGACCCATCGAACTGATTATCTCCTCTATATCAGTATCTGTAATGGCATGAGCGCCTTTGCGGACTTTATCATTCATAAGTTCAGCCACACGACTTTCGATATCGTTTATAATTTCGTCGCGGCCTTCTTCATGCGCAAAATACCTGCGAAGACTTTCAATATAACGTTGTAAACTTTCATAAGCAGAATCCTCGATGGGAATTACCCTGCCTGATAAGTTTATGTTGATGATTTTTTTCATTTTATAAAGGCTTTGGTTGAAGTTTTATAAGTTGTTTTCTTTTTTGTTAGTGAGTGCATTTACCCCATTTGATAACTCCTGCCAGGTTTGTTCTAATTCATTGTAAAAGGTTTCGCCTTTTTCTGTCAGCAAAAAATATTTGCGGGGCGGACCTGAATTGCTTTCTACCCAGCGATAGGTCAGCATCTCTGCGTTTTTCAAACGGGTGAGCAGGGGGTAAAGGGTGCCCTCCAATATGTGAAGGTTAACTGTTTTCATTTCTTCCACAATATCGCTGGGGTAGGCCTCCCCCCGGCGAATAATGGAGAGAATGCAGAACTCCAGTATTCCCTTCCGCATTTGGCTTTGTGTATTTTCAATATTCATAGCTTTCTCTCTTTGACCTCACCCTCTTCCACTCTCCTATTGAAGAGGGAAGTAGGGCGTGGTAGATTTATTTTGATTGATGACACAACAAAGATATGGTGTTAGTAGGTACTATGCTACACATAGTACCATATTTTTTATGGTAACTGACGTAGCACAAGACCTATCCTTTTGCTATTCATTGATTTCCAATGAATTAAGATTGGCGGCTTGTGAAAAAATTTTTTATTGGTATGATACTTGGATGAATGGAAATAAAAAAAGCGCCGATGAGGCGCTTCAAGCATACGATTAATTTTATTTTTTTAGCCCTATCTCCCGCAATCTTTCATCGAGGTACTCCCCGGCCGTAGCATCTTCATAAACCTTTGGGTGTGCTTCGTCTATGCAACCTTCCAGGCACGTGAGATTCATATTTCCTTTCGGATGAAGAAAGAAAGGAATAGAAAAGCGTGATGTACCCCATAGTTCTCTTGGGGGATTAACCACGCGGTGCGTAGTAGATCGAAGTTTATTGTTAGTAAGACGCTGCAACATGTCCCCTACATTCACCACTATTTGTTCGGGTAATGAAGTAACGCCTACCCATTCGTTTTGCTTTGTAAGAATTTGCAACCCATCTGCTGATGCGCCTACCAACAATGTAATTAAATTAATATCCTCATGCTGCTCTGCACGAATAGCAGATTTTGGTTCATTGGAGATAGGGGGATAATGAATAGCTCTTAAAATAGAGTTGCCATTATGTACCCATTCATCAAAATAATGTTCATCAAGACCAAGGTATAGGGCAATAGCTTGTAGTAATGCTTGGCCGGACTTTTCAAAATTGCGATATGCTTTGTAAAGTGTAGGTGTAAACTGGGGTACTTCTTCTACCGTAACATTGCCAGGATATTCTTTTTTTATGGGGTCATTGTCTTCTACTGTTTGTCCATACTGAAAAAACTCTTTTAGGTCCGGTGCATCAAATCCTTTTGCATGCTCTCGTCCAAAAGATGTATATCCTCTTTGTCCCGCCAGGTCCTTCCTTTCGTATTTTGTTTTTTCCTGAGAAGGCAGTTTAAAGAATTGCTGTACATACTTATAAAGATCTGCTATCAGATCATCAGGAATGCCATGGTTTTTAACGGCCACAAAACCCACTTCTTCATAAGCCTTACCCAACTCTTTTACAAAGTTTTTTTTACGCTTTTCATCGCCACTCAAAAAGTCAGACAAATCAACTACTGGAATGTTCATACAGCAAATTTTTTTGTGAACTAAAACGGCGTCAAATTTACAAATAGAGTTGCACACCTCAAATTTCATTATGCACCGTGTAGTAATTGTTATTCTAACTCTTGCTGAAATAAGTTGTTCAAATAAATACAAGGCTTTTTTGTCCGGGTACCAGTTCTCATCTGCTAGTACTGTTCCGAAATATAACAATCTCGATTATTGGGCGGCACATCCCTGGAAAAAAGATCCATCCGACAGTATTCCTTCCGATCTAATCAATAAAGAACAGGACTCGCTGGTGGACGTATTTTTTATCTATCCAACTACCTATATAGAAAAGAAGGCCGGGTGGAACGCCGACATTAATGATGCTTATCTTAATGCAAAAACAGATTACTCCACTATATTATACCAGGCCTCTGTTTTTAATCAGCATTGCCGGGTATTTGCGCCTCGGTACAGGCAGGCGCATTTTTCTGCTTTTTTCACTGATAATCCGGAAGCAGCCATTGCTTTTGATACCGCTTATGCCGATTTGAAAAATGCATTTGAATATTACCTGCTTCATTACAATAATAACAGGGCAATTATTATTGCGGGTCACAGCCAGGGAGCTAAAATGGGGGAGCGGTTACTGAAAGAGTATTTTGATGGTAAGCCGCTTCAACAAAAACTGGTAGCGGCCTATCTTGTTGGCTGGCCTGTTCCTCAAAATTACTTCACTGTTCTACCTGTTTGCGATTCGGCAAGTCAAACAGGGTGCTTTTGTACCTGGCGAACTTATCGTACCAATTATATACCGTCTTATATAAAAAAGGAGCAACCATTTTCTTATGTCACTAATCCACTTTCATGGACTACAAAAGGTGATTACATAAGTTCAAAACAAAATAACGGGAGCATCTTGCGGGATTTCAATAAAATCATTCCTCACACTACTGGTGCAAAAATTAACGCCGGTGTATTATGGATAAGTAAACCAAAATTTCCAGGCGGCACATTTTACCTCACCCGCAATTATCATATTGCTGACATCAATTTGTTTTACATGAACATCAGGCAAAATGTGGAAGAACGAATAAGAGCTTATTTTAAATAATTATTGGCCTTCTACAAAAATTTTTTCATCCTTAGTAGCTTCTACTATTGCATAACGCTTAATATCGTTTATCAATGCTTCGTCAAGTGCGTCAATAACGTTTTGATATGATGCATCATTCAACGGCTTAATTAATAGCATTAATTTGTCCTTATCTTGTCTAAGACTTTTTTGCCTGGCCCTTATTATATTTCCCAATCCCTGGTACAGGTTATAATTGGTTTCAATAACCCTTTTATTTTTTACCGCTTCCTGCCATTGGCCGACAAATGCAAACACTTTATTATTACCAGCAAGGATAGCTGTAAGAGCGTTTTTTTCTTTAAGGTTTGCAGAATCTAAACTTTCTTTAGGCATAAGCAGCTTCGAAACTCTTTGTTCTGCCATTGTTGTAGTAAAAATGAAGAAGGTAATTAACAGGAAGCCGAGGTCCACCATCGGGGTCATATCTATAGTTATTGCAGCATGGACCTTTCTTTTGGTTTTACCTGTAATAGGTTCTGGTTGAATTTGTGCCATACAATTGTTTGGTTACTATGATAAAAATCATTTGCCTTTCCATAAACATCATCAATACAACCCATCAATTCTTTGTATTTTTTCGGTATGAAAATCATTCTGGTTCCTACGGACTTTTCTCCTTTTGCAGATAATGCTATGAATTATGCAGCTCAACTGGCAGAAAAAACAGGTGCTTCCCTGTTACTGGTACATGTATACCAGATTCCAATCAGTATGAATGATGTACCGGTTTTGATGATATCTGCTGAAGAATTAAAGGATAGTGCAGACCGGGGACTTGAAAATGCAAAAACTCATTTGGAAAAAAAATTCCCGGGTATTGTTGTAAAAACGGAAAGCAGGCTTGGTGATGTAGTGAATGAACTGGAAGAGTTAGCACTTGAACTTAAGCCCTTGGCTATTGTAGTAGGAAAGCATGGAGCCTCTGGTGTTGAGCGGTTGCTGTTTGGCAGTACCACTTTATCCATCATCCGTCATTTAAAATTTCCTGTAATTTCTGTACCCGATGGTGTTAACTACCAGCTCAATCACATTGCATTAGCTGCAGACAACGGCGGATTTACTGGGCAGGAAGAAAAAATCAAAAACTTTGTTGAAGAAACCAAAGCCAAATTGCATATTGTTCATGTACAGGAAACCGGAAAAGATACTCCAGGGCTAAAGAACATATTGCCGCAATTAAACCCAGTTTATGAAACTGTAAGAAATGAAGAATTTGTGCGTGGCATTCAATCTTATGTAAAAACCCATGCTATTGATATGCTTATGGTTCTTCCCCACAAGCATAGTTTAATGGAAAGACTTTTTTTTAAACCACACACTACAGAATTGATAGAAAAATTAAAAATTCCCGTACTTACTATACAAGCTTAGTGAATGACAGCACTTAACAGGTAAGTTGAATCACTAATCACAACTCCAAACATGTTAGTGTCGTAATGATTTCCAATTACTCCGGCACACTTCTTTGGATTTTCAATTTGTCTAAAATTCTGCATTTTTCGGAGTCCGCGGAAAGGCAATTACATCACGTATGTTGCCCATTCCGGTCGCAAACTGAACCATTCTTTCAAAACCTAACCCAAACCCGGCATGAGGAACGGTTCCAAAACGGCGGGTATCTAAATACCACCACAATTCTTCTGAAGGCACATGCATTTCCTCCATCCGCTGTGTTAGCCTCTCCAGTCTTTCTTCTCTTTGCGAACCACCAACAAT
>DAIQPL010000012.1:9818-12601 GCA_036787395.1 Flavisolibacter sp.
CCATCTTCTTTGCGGGGAGGGTTATCAAAAGGTAAAGTAGATACGCGGAACATTTCGCCGGCGCCTTCTGCATCACTGGCTGTAACAATAGGAGTATGCAGGTACACAAATCCTTTTTCATTAAAAAACTGGTGTACCGCAAATGCAAGGGAGTGACGGATGCGAAACACAGATCCAAAAGTGCTGGTACGAAACCGCAGGTGAGCAATTTCCCTCAAAAATTCAAGACTATGTTTTTTGGGTTGCAAAGGATATTTTTCAGGATCACTATCTCCCAAAATCTGAACTTCCTCTGATTTTAATTCCAGCTTTTGACCTTTTCCTAAAGACTCAATTACAGTGCCGCTAACTTTTAAAGAAGCACTGGTAGTAATTCGTTTTAAGAACTCGTCGTCGTATTTCCCAAGCTCAATCACCACTTGCAAATTATTGTTGGTAGAGCCATCATTCAGAGCCACAAATTGGTTATTGCGAAACGTGCGCACCCAACCCATTACGGTTACCTGCTGGCCTTGCGGTTGCCAGTTTAATAGCTCTTTTATTTTGGTTCTCTTATTAAACATAAATTCTGAATATTTGGTTTATCCGTCAAGGCTCTGCCTTACAAGGGCTGCAAAGATAACCGCTGATAGAAACCATTTAGATTGGTAAGCCGGATTTACTTTGTTACCAGTTATTATCTTTGTAGCCGTTAGGTAAAACCGAAAGGTGAGGACTAACAAGTTTCAAGTATTAGTTTTTAATCTGGCGTTGTTTTTAAGGCTGTGAAGAGGAACGGGCCGTGAAATCTGATGTCGTTTGAAATGCACTATTTAACTAGCTTTTTTCTTTAAACAGCACGATAATTGTGGCTATTAAAGCCGCATTTTGAAGCTAATAAAATTTTTGATTTTATCATTTTAGCTGTATACTTGCACCGGAAACAGTTGAGAGCTCATCCTAATTCACTCACAACACCGGTTTTTTCAAATCCATTCATAATCAAATCAATTAGTTAACAGACTGGTTTTATCCTGATTAGTATCAAAAACTACAGTTCCTTATGTACGATATTTTGCAGTTGAACGACATGCTTGTTCCAGAACTGCTGGACATTGCAGAAGATTTAAACATTGAAAATCCAAAAAAACTTGATAAGCAAGGGCTTATTTACAAAATTTTAGACAAACAGGCCGTTATGAGTAGTCAACAAAAAGCGGGTTCTGATTCTTCAGAAAAACCAAAACGCAAACGTATAGTCAAAGCTTCTACTTCCAACTCTACAGAAGAAGCGATTGTAGAAGACACAATAGATGCACCTGCTGAAGCTTCAAAGAAACCATTAAAAAAGTCGCCGCCGAAAAAAGAAGCTCCTAAAAAAAGCGTACGTAAAAAAAGTGATGAGCAGCCTGAATTAGGCATGACAAACAATGAACCCAAAGCCCCGGCAGTTGCTGAACCTGAGTCGGAAGTTCCGCAAGAAACAACACCTATAGATAATACTCCAGAAAGAACGCTTAGTACACAAATCAATAAATTTTTTCCTCCCCGTCGGGAGCAAACTTTTAATATAGAGTTTGATGGTATTATCATGGCAGAAGGTGTATTAGAGATGATGCCTGATGGCTATGGTTTTTTGAGGTCGTCAGATTATAATTATCTCTCTTCTCCTGATGATATTTATGTATCGCCGTCACAGATAAAACTGTTTGGATTAAAAACAGGCGATACCGTTTATGGCTCTGTGCGTCCACCAAAAGAAGGTGAAAAATATTTTGCTTTGTTGAAGGTGGAATTCATTAATGGCAAAAGCCCAGAGGAAGTTCGGGACCGTGTACCATTTGATTATCTGACACCCTTGTTTCCCTTCGAGAAGTTGAACCTGTTCACTTCTCCTAACGATTTCTCTACACGAATTATGGACCTCTTTACACCTATTGGTAAGGGCCAGCGTGGATTAATTGTAGCCCAACCAAAGACAGGTAAAACCATGCTTCTGAAAGCAGTTGCAAATGCTATCGCGGCCAATCATCCCGAATGTTACCTCATGGTAGTGTTAGTTGATGAAAGACCTGAGGAGGTCACTGATATGGAGCGTAGTGTAAAGGCAGAAGTTATTGCATCCACCTTTGATGAGCCTGCTGAAAAACACGTAAAAGTTTCCACGGTTGCCCTTCAAAAAGCAAAACGTTTGGTAGAGTGCGGTCATGATGTAGTCATTCTTTTGGATTCTATTACCCGCTTAGCCCGTGCACACAATACAGTGGCCCCTGCTTCGGGTAAAGTATTGTCCGGTGGTGTAGAAGCTAATGCCATGCAAAAACCCAAACAATTTTTTGGTGCTGCCCGTAAAATTGAAAACGGTGGTTCACTCACCATACTTGCTACCGCTTTGATTGATACAGGATCTAAAATGGATGAGGTGATTTTTGAAGAATTTAAAGGAACCGGCAATATGGAATTGCAGCTTGACCGCCGTTTGGCTAACAGGCGCGTGTTTCCTGCTATTGACCTCGTTTCTTCTTCTACCCGTCGCGATGACCTTTTGTTAGAAAGAGATGTACTGCAAAGAATGAACTTGTTGCGTGTTTATCTCAATGATATGAATACTGAGGAGGCTATGTCCGAGTTATTAAAAAGAATGCGTGGAACAAAAAGCAATGAAGAATTTCTTGCTTCAATGAACGGATAAGCTCGCTTAAACTCAACGGTCTCATTTTTGTATAGTAAAGCTAAACAAACCTCTTAATCATGAAGAAACAATTGTTTAGCCTTATTGCATGTACAGCCATTGGCTTTGGTGC
>DAIQPL010000012.1:12701-14859 GCA_036787395.1 Flavisolibacter sp.
GGTAAATATATGGACGCAAAAACCGGTAAACCAATTAAGATTTCTGTAGACAGAACGACAGGCAAAAAAATAAATGCTGAAAATAATGAACCTGTGACCCGTTATATTTTGGTTGACAATAATGACTGGTGGGTTTATGACTGGGAAGGAACGCGGTTAGGCAGGGCTAAATTAGAAAACGATAAGGTTTTATATGAAGGCGATAATAACGAATGGGTAGAATATGATGTAAAGTGGAAAAACGACGGTGATGAAAACAAGATGAAATCTGATGATATAAAAGTGAAAACAGAGAAAGATGGTGATACTAAGGTTAAAACCGATGACAAAAAAGTGAAAGTAGAAGAAGATGGCAAAGTGAAAGAAAAAGATAATTAATTCTCTTTAATAAGAATAAAATGCCTCTCTTATCGGGAGGCATTTTCTTTTTGCTTAGTACTGAATACATTTGCTTTTGTGCAAGCGCCCCGTATCAATATTGCCGAGTTTTTAAAAGGTGCCCGAGATCACCTGTTGCTGGATGTACGTTCACCTGCAGAATATATATATGCTCACATTCCAGGTGCTATTAGCCTTCCTCTATTTTCAAATGAAGAAAGAAAGATTGTTGGCACAGCCTATAAACAAGAAAGCAGGGAAAAGGCTATTAAAATTGGTTTAGATCTTTTCGGACCAAAGATGCGAAGGATGGTAGAAGAGGTGGAGAGCCTGGTTCAAGGCTTACAGTCCAATGCTCAAAAGCAGGATAACGATCAGTGGAAAGAATCCATAACTATAAATACTGTGTTCGTCTATTGCTGGAGAGGAGGGATGAGAAGTGGGGCCGTTTCGTGGCTACTTAATTTATATGGATTTAAAGTTTACACGCTGGCTGGGGGTTATAAAGCTTATCGCAATTATGTATTGAAAAGTTTTGAACAACCTTTTAGTTTTAAAATCCTGGGCGGCTATACAGGATCCGGGAAAACAACTGTTTTGAAAGACCTGCAAAAGAAAGGAGAACCGGTTATTGACCTGGAAAAAATTGCTTGTCACAAGGGTTCTGCATTTGGTAATATTGAAATGTTGGCCCAACCAACGCAGGAAATGTTTGAAAACTTATTAAGCGTTGATCTATCAACAGCATGCCTTGACCAAAATAAATCCCGGGCGGATTTATCCTTCAATGGAACGGGGGGCATCTGGCTCGAAGATGAAAGCCAGCGGATAGGCAACGTAAATATTCCTATGGCCCTTTGGCAGAATATGCGTACTTCACCCCTTTATTTTCTGGAAATTCCTTTTGAGGAAAGGTTGAATTATATTGTTGGAGAATATGGTTCTTCTGATGTGCAGAAATTGATAGCTGCTACGCAACGTA
This sequence comes from Flavisolibacter sp., assembly GCA_036787395.1. Classification (GTDB taxonomy): domain Bacteria; phylum Bacteroidota; class Bacteroidia; order Chitinophagales; family Chitinophagaceae; genus Flavisolibacter. Next base: position 14,062 of record DAIQPL010000012.1, read on the forward strand.
TCAGCAAACGTTTAGGTGGGCTTGAAACAAAGAATGCGATTTCGTTTTTAGAAGAAGGAAATATTAAACAAGCTTTTCGCATATTGCTTCACTACTATGATAAACGTTACCTCAAAGGTTTGCACAATCGGGAGGACACATCTACGTTATTAAACAAAATAGCTTGTGAGGAGGTAACCCCTTCCAATTCACAAGCCTTGTTAAACCAATATCAAACTCTATGAGATTCATTTTTGTTCTTCTGTTTGCAATTTGCACACAAGTTTTACATGCGCAGGTAGTTACAGGTTTGTATTCAGGAACCCTGGTAAATGACAGCACCAAGAAAGAGCAGCGTTATGAATTAGCCCTAAGCGAATACCGTGGAAAGATAACGGGTTATTCCTACACCACTTTTGTAAGAAATGATTCTCTTTTTTATAGCGTTAAAAGAGTAAAAGCCACTAAAAAAGATAACCAATTAGTTGTGGAGGATGAGAAAATGCTTAATAATAATTTTCCTGAATCGCCTGCTAAAAGAGTTCACCAGACTAATAATATACAACTAACAAATGAAGATACTTTGCGTACGGTAACGGGTACATGGCAAACCAACCGGACAAAAATTTATTATGCACTTACCGGCGGTGTTGCTATGAAGTTAGATAATGATAGTACCCATTCTGCATTGATCGGGCATTTAAAAGAACTAAATATTATATTCCAGCCAAGGTACCAGGCAGGCGAAACAAAAATAAAAGCCAATAACAAGATCCAGCCTTCGACGGAAACAACAGCAGCTGTTGCATCACAAAATAC
>DAIQPL010000012.1:14959-32582 GCA_036787395.1 Flavisolibacter sp.
CAGGCTATTGAAATAGCATCCGATAGCATACAGCTTTCTCTTTACGACAATGGTGTTATTGATGGCGACTCGATCAGTGTATACATGAACGGAGAAACAGTTTTTGCCAATACCAAGCTTACTGCAACGGCAACCAAAAAAACTGTTAGCCTACCTGCAACAGAAACAATTGAAATCATTTTGGTGGCTGAAAACCTTGGTAGTATCCCTCCTAACACCGGTTTGTTGGTTATAAAAGATGGTGAACAAACTTACCAGGTGCATTTCACCGCTGACCTAAAAACTAATGCAGCAATCATTTTCAAAAAGAAGTTGAAGTAGAAGATGTCAGAAGAAATCAGGCTTACGCAATATTCTAAGGGTGGCGGATGCGGCTGTAAGATTGCACCATCAGTATTACAGCAAATCCTTCAAACGCAAAGCAAACCATTTTTTCAACAACTTTTAGTTGGCTACGAAAGCAGTGATGATGCAGCTGTTTTCCAGTTGAATAATGAAACAGCCGTAATTTCTACCACTGATTTCTTTTTGCCTATCGTAGACGATCCATTTGATTTTGGACGAATTGCAGCAGCCAATGCTATCAGCGATATATATGCCATGGGAGGCACGCCCCTGGTGGCAATTGCAATGTTGGGTTGGCCTATTGAAAAACTGCCTGTTGAAACAGCAAGAAAAGTTCTTGAAGGAGGAAGAGCCATTTGCTATGAAGCAGGCATTCCACTCGCCGGGGGACATACGATTGATTCCAATGATCCCATATTTGGTTTGGCAGTTACGGGAACCGTAGAAGTGCAAAACCTCAAACAAAACAACACGGCAAAAACTGGTGATCATTTATTTCTAACCAAAGCAATTGGTGTTGGTGTTTTATCAACTGCACAAAAAAGAGGACTGCTACAGCCAGAACATTATGTTTCACTTCTTGAACAAGTAACTACTCTCAATAAAATTGGTGCTGAATTAGGAAAGTTGCCAGGCGTTAATGCCATGACAGATGTTACAGGGTTTGGATTATTAGGCCATTTGATTGAGATGGCAGATGGAAGTAGCCTGAGCGCCGAACTAAAGTACTCAGAAATAAAAAAAATTAATGGCTTCGAGGAATATTTAAAGCAGCGAACAATTCCTGATGCAACATTTCGTAACTGGAATAGTTATAGCAACAAAGTTCAGTTTGAAAAAGGTGTAAATGTGATGGAGGCTTTTAATCTTTTACCGGACCCTCAAACCAATGGAGGATTATTAATTGCAGTTGATGAAAATTCATTGGAGGAAGTAAAGGAAGTTTTGGATGCTGCAGGTTTATCAGCATTTACTCAACCTATTGGAAAATTTACAGATAAAGGTGATAAGACAGTTTACGTAAATAACTAACCGGCCTCCAAGGTATAACGAAAGTAGCTATCATATTTCCACCATTATATTAAAGCATTTATTTTATCTGCCAGCTTTCTATCCTTGTCTGTTACAATATCTCCTGCATCGTGCGTAGAAAGCCAGACTTCTACTACATTCCATACATTGGACCACTTTGGATGATGATTCATCTTTTCAGCAATCAAAGCTACTCTTGTCATAAACGCGAACGCTTCACTAAAATCTTTAAATTCAAACCTCCTGTACAATGTGTTATCTTTTTCTTGCCACATAAAATCAATTTGAAGTTGAAATTACCACGTCATGAGCGTTTTTTTAATACATCCCGCCCGGTGTTTATTTGATACTAAAATACAAGGTGTTCCTTATTCCTTATTTTTTCATTTGTAAGTTCAATCACCAATTGCACACCACTTATAGTGCGGATTGATTGTACCAGGTTTTGCAGGGTTTCATCTGAAACATGATCATCTTTTAGCAACCATAAAAAGTCGAGGTGTTTAAATTCAGGCAAAAGATATTCCCCGTCATATTGGTTGTTGTACAAATAATGTTTTAAGCAAGTGGCCGGTTCGGGATATTCGTATACAGCAAAAAAATAATTGCGTTCCTTTTTTTTTAACTGAATTTCCAACTCATTATTAATGCGGAAATCAATGCTTAGTAAATTGTTTAATTGCCAGCAAAACTGGTAGTCTTTCACCGAAGCCATAATGCCGAGCAATTTGGTCTCTTCGAAAAAGCCGTCGGTTAGGTCTTTTGTGTCTAATATTAGTTTCATAACAACAAGGCCCTGTTAATAGTAAAATACTAAAACTCTACGGTAGTTAAAAACTGTTTGTTTTCTCTTATGTAATTCACTGCTGCTTTGTCGCCTTTTTTAAATTTTGCTAAGGCCTCCATATAACCTTCAAGGGATGTTATCTTCAAATCGCCCAGTGAAGTAATAATATCACCTGCTTTTATACCGGCTTTTTGTGCGGGTCTGTTATTAGTTACCCCATCCACTCTTACACCAGCACCACCAAATGTATAATCGGGCATAATGCCCATGGTTACATTAAAACGGACAGAGGTGGTTGTTTGTGTTTCTCTTGTTTTTGTAAATACCAATTTCTCCTTTTGTTTATCATTAACCTGTATTAGACTATAAATATGCCTGATGAGATTCATTTCACCTATATAATTGATCTTATTGTAATCATCTGTTGGTTTGTGGTAATCACTATGCAAACCGGTAAAGTAAAAAAGTACAGGAATATTTTTTAAGTAAAATGACGTGTGATCACTAGGGCCGGTACCGCTGGAGTCATACCTGAAAACAATGTCGCCGGTAAACAGCTTGTTTTTGCCTTTTAGATTGAATAGACTGCCCCATGAAGGTGAAGTGCCATAACCACCAACTGTTACAACATGTGTTGAATCGCTGAGCCTTCCCACCATATCTAAATTGATCATGTAATTGACCTTACTTAAATCAACGGACGGATGTTCTGTAAAATACTTAGAACCATACAGTCCCAGTTCTTCTCCGGAAAAAGCTATAAAGAGATAATTATTGTTTTTGAGTTTTGATGTCTTTAAAAGCCGGGCCAGCTCAATCAGGGCAGCTGCGCCGCTGGCATTGTCATCTGCACCATTATGTACAAGACCTTTTTTTTCCACTTCCCTTGAATTTCCATCTTCCCCAAAACCCAAATGATCAAAATGAGCACCCAATATTACGGTTGTAATTGCACCATTATCCAGGTATCCAATAACGTTACTACCGGTCCTTTTCTTTTCGGAGATGTCTGTTTTCAACTTGATGTCCAATGCAGCTGATGCATCGTTCATATATTTTTTCGAAGCTTGTTGAGTTATATATACTACAGGAATAGACAAAACCTCGGAGCGGTCTTTCCCATCAAACTTTAACCCATCTGTTTGTGAACTACTATTATAAACAAGGAAAGCATTGGCTCCTTTTTTCCTTGCTTCTTTTGCTTTATCGATGAGGGCTTCGTTCAAATCGAAATGAGGATTTGCAGCCACCGTATCCAACAATTCCTTTACATCATAAAACCATGGCATGTTTGGTTCCTGCAAAGCAAGGGAAGGCAAAGCCTCCACGGATGCATTAGCGCTATAGGCAAAGGGAAAAAACTCTTTATTCAATAACAAGTTGTTTCCATCAATAATTAAATGTGTTGAGGGGTTAACCTGTTTTCCTTCCTTCACATCAAATGCCTGGAAAAATCCATTGGAGCCTTTTGGCTGAAGTCCAATTTTATTAAACTCGGCACTGATATATTCAGCAGCCAGCTTTTCCCCTTGTGTTCCGGTACGGCGTCCTTCCAGCTTATCATCGGCAAGATATTGAACATGTTGTTGCAGGTTGGCAATAAGCTGCTTATCTTCTTTCTTTAGTTTTTGGGCTTGCGCCAAGCTTCCTGCAAAAACAAAAGGCAGCAAAAGGTAGTTTTTAAACACAATAAAATTTTTGGGTTGAGCCAGGAACAAAATTATCTAATGACCTCCTGACACAGACGAGAAAACCTGTTTTTTGATTAATTTATTTTCCTTAAGCTTTTCTAAAACTTCCAATATCGTAAACCTTGGCAGCTGAGCCGGGCTAACTTTGCGCGGCGACAGAGTGGCGAAAAAAACAATCAATATAGCTTTAGTTGGAAATCCCAACAGTGGGAAGACTTCTTTATTTAATACCATTACCGGTTTAAATCAACGAGTCGGCAACTTTCCCGGCGTTACCGTTGATAAAAAAACAGGTACAACTTCTATTTCTGAAGCATTAACGGGTAATATTATCGACCTGCCTGGAACCTATAGTCTGTATCCCAAGCGGCTAGATGAGTGGGTCAGTTACCGGGTTTTGTTAAACCAGGATAAGGACATCAAGGCTGACATTTTTGTAGTGGTGGTTGATGCCAGCAATTTAAAACGCAATCTCCTTTTCTGTTCTCAGATCCTGGATTTAAAACAGCCTGTGGTTGTGGCTTTAACTATGTTAGACCTGGCTAATAAAAAAGGAATTGAAATTGATCTGCCCGAGCTGGAAAGAGAATTGGGTGTTCCTGTTGTTTCAGTTAATCCGCGCAAAAACAAAGGAATTTCGCAATTAAAAAAGGCAATTGAACTTACCGCATCACAATTATATAAAGTACCGGTACGGGATTTCATAGAAAATAACGCATTGGCTAGTGCGCCTATTGAAGACCTGAAAAAAGTGATTCCTGAAGCCAGTGATTACTCCGCCATTCATTATTTAATTAATCATGAACAGTTTGATTTAAGTTATGGTGTGCAGGAAACTATTGAAAACATTGAACGCAAGCATGTTTTCAATCATACCAGAACGCAAGCCACAGAAATATTGCAGCGTTATGGACGCATAAAGCACATCATGAATGTTGCAGTAGCGGAGCCTGATCCTTTACAACAAACGATTTTAACTGATAAGCTGGATAACGTTTTGTTGCATCGAAAATGGGGTTATTTCATTTTACTCGCCGTTTTATTTATATTATTTCAAAGTGTATTTTACCTGGCGCAATATCCTATGACATGGATAGAAATGTTGTTTTCATCTATTAGTAGTTCCTTGTCAAACTCCCTGCCTCAAATATGGTGGAGTGATTTAATCATTAATGGCCTTGTCGCGGGATTAAGTGGAATTTTGGTTTTTGTGCCACAGATCATGATATTATTCGGACTGATTACCATTTTGGAAGATACAGGTTACATGGCACGTATTAGCTTTCTTACTGACCGTTTAATGCGGAGCGTTGGCCTCAATGGAAAAAGTGTTATGCCTCTTATTAGCGGCTTTGCCTGTGCAGTACCTGCAATAATGAGCGCAAGAAATATTGAGAACCGAAAAGAAAGGTTATTAACGATACTCATTACTCCTTTAATGAGTTGTTCTGCAAGGCTGCCTGTTTATACCATTTTGATAGGGCTTGTAATTCCTAACACTTATTTATTAGGTTTATTTAGCGTTCAGGCATTGGTTATGATGGGATTGTACCTGTTAGGGTTAGCTATGGCCTTACTCGTTTCTTTTGTGGCCAAATGGTTTATCAATATCAAAGAAAGAAGCTTTTTTATTTTAGAGCTGCCTACTTACCGGCCACCCCGTTTGAAAAACATTGTACAAACAATGGTAAACAAAGCGAAGATTTTTGTTACAGATGCAGGTAAGGTTATTATGGTAATTAGTTTGATTTTATGGGCATTAAGCACTTTTGGACCCGGGAGATCGAGCACTATAGAAGAGAAATATAAATTGGAGATAGCAAAAAATCCGGCTGCTGCCGATTCTTTACAAACAGCCTTGAATACAGCCAAACTTGAGAACTCGTATGCAGGCATCTTAGGAAGATCTATTGAGCCGGCAATTCAGCCATTGGGTTATGACTGGAGAATTGGTATTGCTTTGATAACTTCTTTTGCAGCAAGAGAGGTGTTTGTAGGAACTATGGCTACTTTATATAGTGTTGGCGAGGATGACCAGGGATTATTATTGAGGGATAAATTACGATCTGCAAAAAAAGAGGACGGCACGCCTTTGTTTACGCTGGCAATGGGTATTTCATTAATGCTGTTTTATTTATTTGCCATGCAATGTATGAGTACGTTAGCAATTACACGCAGAGAAACAAAAACCTGGAAATGGCCGGTCATACAGTTTGTTTATATGACTGGCATTGCTTACATCATGAGTTTTATTGCTTATCAATTGCTAAAATGATCCCACATAAGTTTTGACAATTTTCTCGTCAGTTCCCACGCTTCGTTTGTTTCACTGTTCCAGCTTTGATCTTTATTATTTTTAGTACAAATGCAAAAAACATATCTGGCTCCTTTACCATTCACAAATAATACTTCGCTTCTTGTTGCATTAACTGCTCCACCCTTACTGGCCACAAAAATATCAGAGGGTATTTGCGAGATAGCATATTCGTCCCAATAATTTCTACCAAGCAAGCGAAGCATTTGCGCACTTTTTTCTTTACTGATGATTTCACCGGCTGCAATCTTCTCTATTAATGTTGTCATTTCTTTGGGTGTAGTTTGTCCCCAGCCGTACATGGCCCTGTTTGTTTCCCTACCTGGTGTTCGTGAATTAACTTTTGTATTCGGAAAGCCGAGACTGTCCAGAATTTGATTGATCCTTGTACCGCTCCCCGCCAAACCTTGTAACCATAAGCTTGCTGTATTATCGCTCATTGTCAGCATCAACATCATCACTTTACTCAACTCTATTCTTTCTGTGTCTTTAAAGGAACCAAGAATATCAACTCCTGCATACAACAAGGAATCCTGGTATCTTAGTTCCTGGTGAAAATCCAGCTCTCCTTTATTAATCTTATCCATAACACCAATTAGAATTGGAATTTTCACCATGCTGGCGGTGGGAAAAATAGTATCAGCATTAATAAAAACTGTTTCCCCATTTTTCAGGTTCTTTGCATACACTCCAATGTTTCCATTGAAATTCTTTATTAATTCTTCTATTTTATGCTGTAGCTTTTTATCTTTTTTTTGTGCAGGAAGCGGGAGAAAAAAATACAAACAAATTATAAGCAGTGCCAGATTTTTTATCATCGAATCAAAAGGATTTAGCTGATGTTTTATTTATCGATTTGGTTGCTGCCATTTTCATATAATCGGTAACTAAATAACAGAACGCTTTGATACCTGTTTTCATTCCATTTTCATCGATAAAGAAATCAGGGGTATGGTGAGCAGCGGTTGTTTTGGGATCTTTAGCCACAGGCATGCCGCCGACATAGAAAAATAAAGATGGAACCTTATCAGCAAAATAGGAAAAATCTTCTGCGCCGGTTTGGGCGTCCATTATGATAGCATTGTTGCCTGTTGCTTTTTGTAATGAAGGTATCATCATGGCGGTAAGTTTGGGATCATTGTACGTAACCAATGTTTTAGAATCAATTGTTACATCGGCTGTGGCGCCCGAGGCTTCAGCAATGTTCTTAGCTATCCTTTCAACACGCATCCATACATCCTTTTGCATGGCAGTATCGAGTGTTCTTATTGTTCCGCCAAGTGTTACTTCTTCTGGAATGATATTTTCTCTGACACCAGCTTTAAATATAGTTGTAGAAATAACAACCGGGTTCTTTGTAAGTTCCATTTGACGGCTCACAATTGTTTGCAGTCCCTGGATGATTTGTGTACCAACTACAACCGGATCTACACCTAACCAGGGTTGTGCGCCATGTGATTGTTTACCATGAATTTTTATAGTAAACCAATCTGATGCTGCCATCATTCCCCGCTCCCGATACGTTATTTGTCCGACTGGTGTTTGTGCATTAATGTGGAGCCCAAACATAACGTCGACTTTCGGGTTATCTAATACTCCTTCCTTTACCATTAAAGGAGCACCGCCTTCTTCGCCTTGTGGTGGACCTTCTTCTGCTGGCTGAAAGACAAACTTCACCGTACCGGAAAGATCCTTTCTCATTGCTGATAATATTTCAGCCACGCTCATAAGCATAGCCACATGTGTATCGTGTCCGCAAGCATGCATAACACCCACTTCCAGCCCGTTGAATGTCGATTTTACTTTTGATGCAAAAGGAAGAGCAACTCTTTCTGTAACCGGTAATGCATCCATGTCGGCCCTCAAAGCAATAACAGGTCCGGCCTTTCCGCCTTTGAGAATGCCTACTACTCCGGTTTTAGCCACATTTTCTTTTACTTCAACACCCAATGAACGCAGGTGCTCTGCGACGATCCTGGCTGTTCTTGTTTCATGGTTTCCCAGTTCAGGATGTTCATGCAGGTCTCTTCGCCATTCAATACACCTGGACTCTATTTTCGCAACGGCATTTTCTATTACTTCATTTTTCTGCGCATGAGAAACTCCTGAAGTGATTATTAAAGTCAATAAAAGGATCTGTTTCACGTGTGTAGTTAGTTTAAAAATAAATTTAGTCTTCATTTCTTAACCGGGGAATAAAACTATTCTATGCAGTTACATAGCAATTGAGTGCTGATCTTTTCCTGAACATTTCTTCAGACCAAAGCGGTTATAAGATTTAAAATAAGTGGTATATGAGGTAAGCCATTTCCGGATACGTTGAATTTTATAAATTTATCCCGCTTATGATGCTTCGCCATGTGCCTTTCCTTAAAAATGTTTTTCTCTACAGCATTACCGCCTTTGGGGGTCCACAAGCGCATGTGGCAATGATGATGAAAATGTTTGTTCATAAAACTCCGTATGTAACAAAAGAGGAATTGCTGGAATATAGTGCCTTCTGTAACCTTTTGCCAGGAGCTTCATCCACACAAACAGTTACATTAATTGGATATAAAAGAGGGGGCGTTCCTTTGGCAGTTCTTACATTAATAATATGGATTGCACCTGCCTGCTTGTTAATGGGAGCTTTTTCCTTTCTGCTTCATTATATTGACCGATCAACACTACATACTAATGTTTTTAAGTTTATTCCTTCTCTAGCTGTTGGATTTCTATTGTATGCTTCTGTTATGGCTTTTAGCGTTTCCATAAAAAATACGATTACGTGGAGTATTATGATAGCGTGTATTATAGCAACCTATCTTTTATTCAAAACCCCCTGGATTTTTCCTATGCTAATTGTATTGGGTGGAGCAGTTACCAATCTTAGTCATAAAAGAATACCACAGACAGAAACAAGACGTAAGAAGATAAAGTGGTGGAACATTTGGTTGTTTGCTTTTATCTTTTTAGCCGCCGGTGTTACCAGTGAATTAGCCCGAACTAATAACTGGCCCGAAAGAAAACCTGTAAATCTTTTTGAAAATACCTATCGAATGGGAAGTCTTGTTTTTGGCGGAGGACAGGTATTGATGCCAATGATGTATGAACAATTTTCTGTGCGACCTGAAAACCTTATACAAAATGATCCTGAGGCTGCAAGAAATATTATTAAAATCGATAAAGATGATATGACTACAGGAATGGGAATTGTGAGGGCCATGCCAGGACCTGTTTTTGCCATTGCGTCGTTCACAGGAGGCATTGCTTTGAAAGATGGTGGAAAAGACACCCAAGTCCTTGGTTGTATTATTGGTTCTATTGCAATCTTTCTTCCCAGCGCCTTACTCGTTCTTTTCTTTTTTCCTATCTGGAATAACCTAAAAAAATATGCAGTGGTTTACAGGTCACTCGAGGGCATTAATGCAGCGGTAGTAGGAATTATGATTGCCTCTACTCTTTACATTATGAAAGACATTTCATTGGTTGGCGCTACTGCAGGTAGTCTGATCAATATATCAGTTATTGTTACTACTTTCTTGTTGCTACAATTTACAAAAATTGCTCCCCCTCTTATTGTAGCAACCTGTATCTTATTAGGCTATTTTTTTTGAACCCTTTTAAAGAATCCGTAAGTGGCTATTTCCTCCTCAACAGCAGGAGGTACCAGGTGCTTTATTGATTTACCCGATTTAACTAACCCACGTATATATGTAGCCGAAATTTCTAAAAGAGGAGCGGACATTATTTGAATGTTAGCATTTAAGGTGTTCTCCACTTTATATTCAGGACGATTATAAATTATAATGGGATAATTCTTAATAATCACTTCAGCATTCTTCCAATGGTCTAGATTTTGAAAACTGTCACTACCCATGATTATATAAAAGCTATGTTGCGGGTACTTCTCTTTAAGATAAGCAAGGGTGTGAACCGTATAAGATGGTTTTGGAAGGGCAAATTCAATATCACTTGCTTTTAGACGGTTGTCACCTTCTATTGCCTTTTGTACGAGGTGAAGTCTGTCGTACTCATTTATTAAGCTGTCCGATTTTTTAAAAGGATTTTGAGGGGAAACAACAAACCAACATTTTTGAAGCTCCGTTTCATTAAGAATATGATTAGCTATAATCAGGTGGCCAACGTGGATAGGATTAAATGATCCAAAGTATAACCCAATTTTCATTTAAATGTTTGAGTTTCAATTAGTTACTTTTCAATGATTATCTGGTTGGCTTCATTAATCCTCAAACTCAAAGTATAGCCCGCAATTCGAATTGAAATGGGATCTCCGAGCGGAGCTTTTTGTTCTACCACTACTTCCTCTCCGGGTATGCATCCCATTTCCATAAGCTTCAATTCAATATCCGAGCTCTCGAAAGCTTTAATTCTGCCTCTTTCCCCGGATTTTAATTCTGATAACTTCATAACCATTTCAAAGCTATAGCAATCAATAAGAATGGGTTTACGATTTTTGAAATATGGTTCAGGCAAACAAAAAACATATACACTTTCACTTCCTTACGCCTGCATTTTTCTTTCCAAAACGCACTGCCGTCAAAAACTTTTTAGGAAAACTAATAACTAAGGAAGGGAGGAGAATAGATACTGTGAATTATATTTTTTGTACTGACGAGTATCTTTTGGCTCTCAACAAGTCGCACCTCAACCACAATTCTTACACCGATATCCTGACTTTCGAGCACTCTCATCCAGGCGCACCGCTTATTGCAGATGTATACATAAGCGCCGAAAGAGTGAAAGAAAACGCACAGAAATATCACTGCTCTTTTAAAAAAGAGTTGCTCAGAGTAATTTTTCATGGCACCCTTCATTTGTGCGGCTTTGAGGATAAATCCAGAGAACAAGTTCAACTAATGAGGAAGCGGGAAGATTTTTACCTTAATAAATATTTTGTTTCACGTGAAACATGACTAAAAAATTTTAACAATGTTTCCCGTGGAACACTAAATTACCTTTGCGAGCTATGTTCCAAGAATATGATGTCATAGTTGTCGGTGCCGGCCATGCAGGTTGTGAAGCAGCGGCTGGAGCTGCCAATATGGGTTCTAATGTGCTGTTAATCACAATGAATTTGCAGACAATAGCACAAATGAGCTGCAATCCTGCAATGGGTGGTATTGCAAAAGGTCAAATTGTGAGAGAAATAGATGCACTTGGTGGTTATTCGGGACTTGTGTCGGACGCGTCGATGATACAGTTTCGGATGCTAAACCGATCCAAAGGCCCCGCAATGTGGAGCCCAAGAACACAGAATGATCGAATGTTATTTTCCCAAAAATGGCGGGAAGTGCTTGAACAAACAGAAAAGGTTGCGTTTTATCAGGATATGGTCCGGCAACTTCTAGTAAAAAACGAGAAAGTCATAGGAGTCGTAACAGGAATGGGGCATGAAATAAAGGCGAAGGCGGTGGTCCTAACTAATGGAACCTTTCTAAATGGCGTTATACATATTGGAGAGAAAAGGTTTGGAGGAGGTAGGGTAGCGGAAAGAGCAGCAGAAGGGTTGACAGAGCAATTAGTCAACTTGGGTTTTGAAAGCGACCGGCTTAAAACAGGAACTCCCCCGAGAGTTGATGGCCGTTCCCTTGATTATTCCAAAATGGAAGAACAGAAAGGAGACGAGGCGATCGAAGGCTTTTCTTATTTACCTACTCAAAAACCCAAAGAACAAAGGAGTTGCTGGATCACATATACAAGTTCTGAAGTCCACGATATTTTGAAAACAGGTTTCGATCGAAGTCCTATGTACACAGGAAGGATTGAAGGTACTGGCCCAAGGTACTGTCCGAGTATTGAAGACAAGATCAACCGTTTTTCTGAAAGAGATCGTCATCAATTATTTATAGAACCTGAAGGCTGGAATACGGTTGAAATTTATGTAAATGGCTTTTCTACGTCATTACCAGAGGAAGTACAATATGATGCTTTGAAAAAAGTACCAGGGTTTGAGGCAGTAAAATTCTTCCGGCCAGGTTATGCAATTGAATACGATTATTTCCCACCAACGCAGTTAAACTATAGCCTGCAGACAAAAGAAGTTGAAAATCTTTTTTTTGCCGGACAGATCAACGGCACAACTGGATATGAGGAAGCTGCCTGCCAGGGATTGATGGCTGGAATAAATGCTCATCTAAAAACTAAAAATGAAAAACCTTTTATATTAAAGAGGAGTGAGGCTTATATAGGCGTACTGATTGACGACCTGATTAGCAAGGGCACACAGGAACCTTACCGGATGTTTACTTCAAGGGCAGAATTCAGAACATTACTCCGGCAGGATAATGCCGATTTAAGACTAACAGAAGCCAGCTATAGAATGGGCTTGGCCACCCAGGAAAGGATGGACAAAGTATTGAAGAAAAGACAGGAAGTTGAACAAATCAAACAAACCTTAGCGTCAACAGCTATAAAGGCTGAAGAGGCAAATCCTTATCTTGAACGGATAGGCAGCGCCCCTATTATTGAAAAGCAAAAAGCAGATAAGATTCTACTTCGGCCAGGGATAAACTTGGATAAAATGCGCAAAGAAGTGCAGACTCTTGATGATATCCTGAAAGGTTTTTCTCATGAAGCGATAGAGCAGGCAGAGATCCAGGTAAAATACCAGGTGTATATTAATAAAGAGAAGGAACTCGTAGAAAGAATGAGGCTATTAGAAGACCTAGAGATACCAGAACAATTTGACTATCAACGGATTATGTCTTTAGGAGCAGAAGCAAAGGAAAAGTTAATCCGCATAAAGCCAAAAACATTGGGTCAGGCAAGCCGTATTTCAGGAATCAATCCCAGTGATGTTCAGATACTAATGGTTTTCATGGGTCGCTAGTTAACGCGTCCAGGAGAAGAAAGTCCATTGTTTCAAAAAAATCGCACATAGGATCCATCGCTTCCCTTAAACGGATTCTTTCCTTTGTTCCTGTTGAAGCCTGTAATAGTTCATAACGGCTCTTATTTCTGCATAAGTAAACTCGCTACTTAACTTATGTTTTATAGAAGTAGCTCCCATTCCAACATCATCTATAACTTTCAGAATTGCCTGAGTTTTTTCAGCTTTCACTAGTTCATCTATTAAAATGTCACCTGTATAAACAAAAGTGGCAAGATGTCCTTCAATAGTGCTTGTGGCAAGGTTTCGAAGCCGTGCTATTTCCTCCGCACTCTTTCCTTCACGATATAATGTCAATGTATCCCGGTGGCTTGCACCCTTTTCAGCTTTTAATTTTTTTGAAGCTTTAGTTATAACCCGATGTTCAATTTGCCTGAATTCATATTTCACAAATACCAGGTCTTTATACTGAAGATTATTAAGTCTTTGCAATTGGTTTAAAACGACCGCCTCAATAGTCTGGACTTCCTTATAATACTTTTTCACCTTGCTCGCATATTGCAAACCGGAAAGATGCTCTTGCAGTGGCAATAGTACTTCTTCCGATACTGCTTTTGCCAAGTAAAAAATAGCCTTATTTACTCTTTCCTGTAGAAGGTCCGTCTTCTCTACCTCTAAAATTCCGCGTAATTGTTGTTGAAACTTTTCGGCTATGCTTGCCTGTTGCTGCGCCTTTTCTAATATACTGGCAGAAAGTTTCAAAGCTTCTTCCATATCAAGAAGCTTTTGCCCTGGAATTAAGTCTTTCCAATCCAACAAAGCCCTTATTATTTTATTCCAGTTGAATGCCTTGATCAGAACATCAGCCTGATATTTCTTCTTTTCTTCTTTTAGCAAGTTCTCTAAATAAACATCATTCGCCTCTTTTTGAGCAAAAGCAATGACCCTCTCATCTGTAGCAATAGCATTAGGCCATATTTTAGAATGCAGTACCAGGCCAGTTAGCGAAGTACAACGGCTAAGCGCAACGTACACCTGTCCGGCCGCAAAAGAAGAACCAGCATCAATCACTGCTTTATCAAATGTCAAACCCTGGCTTTTATGTATAGTTATAGCCCATGCAAGCCGGATTGGAAATTGTTTGAAGCTTCCTAATTCTTCTTCTTCAATATTATCTTTTTCCTTGTTATAGTTGTACCTGATGTTTTTCCAGGTTTCTTTTTCAAGCTTCAGGTCATCTTCACCATTATTAAAAGAAACAGTAATCTCGCCATTCATTATTTTTTTTACGGTTGCAAGTTTTCCATTGTAATAACGTCGTTCATTACCTGAATCGTTTTTTATGAACATTACCTGGGCACCTTCTTTCAACTGCAGATTCAAATCTGTTGGCAATGCTTTGTCAGAAAAGTCACCGGAAATTTCCGCCGGAAATACGTGTAATGCGCCTTGAAGTTTTTTAAGTTCTGTTTCGTTGATTACATCTGCCTTACGATTATGTGTGGTAAGGGTAATATACTTTTCATTTGCTGGTGGATTGAAAGAGGGATTAAAGCGCTTATTAAGCTCAATCAAGTCCTCCATATCCGGCACATTATTACGGACACGGTTCAGTATATCAATAAAGTGTTGCTCGTTCTGCCGGTAAATCTTCTTTAATTCAATATAAAGCGGCTGCGCCTCTTTAACAGCCTTTGCCTGGAAGAAGAAGGGGCTCTCATAATAGTCTTGAAGAATATTCCATTCGTTTGCAGGAATAACCGGTGGCAACTGAAACATATCACCAATGTATACCACCTGAACACCGCCGAATGGCAACATGGGTTGCCTGCGGAAATGTCGCAGAATAGTATCAATAGCATCTAACATATCGCAGCGGACCATACTTACTTCATCAATAATCAACAGTTCAAGTTCCTGGTATAAGTCGCGTTTGGTAGCTGCAAATCGGATGTTACGAAAAAGACTATGCCTGTCAGTAGCTTCGTGGTTACCGTTGAAGCGATTTAAAGAGGCCGGAACAAAAGGTCCAAACGGAAGCTGGAAGAAAGAATGCATGGTTGTTCCCCCGGCATTAATAGCCGCTACGCCGGTAGGTGCTACTACTACCGTGTTCTTTTGAGTTGTTTCTTTAATGTATTTAAGAAACGTGGTTTTCCCTGTACCTGCTTTACCTGTAATAAAAATATGTCGCGAAGTATTGTTTACCAGGTCGGCAGCAAGATTAAATAAAGTGTTGGAAATGTCTGTTTTATGCATCGCTATGGCGTTATAAAGTTAACGGAAATGCAGACGTGGCAATGTTTAGAAAGGCTTAATTAAGAGGATTTTAGGGCGAACCATTTCAGGCATAAAAATGCTGGTGATGAATGTTTCCACCACCAGCCAGAAAAGCCACCGTCACTTATTTGGAAGATTTTTCGCCAAGCATGAGCACTTCATTTACCTGTACCTCGGTAACGTATTTTTTTGTGCCTTCTTTGTCGTTATAGCTTCGGTTTACCAGTTTGCCTTCAATAGCCACTTCGGAGCCTTTGGTTAAGAACTTTTCCGCTATTTCTGCCACTTTACCCCAGGCTACAAGGCTGTGCCATTGGGTTTCGATCACTTTTTCTCCTTTTGCATTACGGTAAGTTTCATTAGTGGCGATACTAAAACGCGCCAGTTTTCTGCCGCCTTCGGTTGTTTTAATTTCCGGATTTTGGCCTAAGTTACCAATCAGTTGTACTTTGTTTTTAAGTGCGTACATAACTTTGATTTTTGTGCCCATCCCTTAACAGGTATAAGCGATTATTAATTTATTATTTCAGTCAACCAACGTGTCGTTCGATTGACATTACAAAGATGACGGTGTGAAAAAATGGTAGTCGGCTTTTAATCGTTTGCTTTCGTCTATACCCATTTGTAAGCGTTTGTACACGGATAAATATTTGATTACCTTGTCGAAAAGCAAAGTCAATGCTTCCGGTTGCAAGTAATAAAAAATGCCTTGCCTGCGATAAAATCCTGCAGGGGAGGACTGATAAGAAGTTTTGTAACGACTACTGCCGCAATGCTTACAACAACCAGCTCAAATCTGCCAATAGCAATACTGTCCGGAATATCAACAATGCCCTACTAAAAAATAGGCGTATTTTAGAAACAACCTTAGGCAGCGAAGAGATGGCCAAAACCACCAAGGAAAAGTTGTTACACCAGGGTTTTCAGTTTAAGTATCTCACACATACATATACCAACAAAAAGGGGAATATTTATTTTTTTTGTTATGAGTTCGGCTACCTGACACTGGAACACGACTGGTACCTGGTAGTAAAAAGGAAGGAAGATATCTCGCATAATATTTGATACTATTTGGTTGAGCCTTACATTAAAATTGTACTTTAGTCACCCTGCCCAAAAATCATCATTTGAAAAACCTTTCGTGATCCTCCTTAGAAAAAGCGGTTATTAAACGCTAAATCAAAGACTCATGAAAAGGTTTGGATGGATGATATTGGGTTGTGCCTGTTTTCAACTCCTTTCCGCACAGACTGTGAGGGTCAGAGATCTCACTGATCTATTGGATGTTAACCGCAATAAGCTGGAAACACATTTACATAAAAAAGGTTTTAAACGATCGGGTTTTTTCACTGGCGAAGAAGACTATTATTTTAAAACGAAACAAAACAAAGCAGGGAATATTGTTCAACGCTTCCAGGTTATCCGGGAAGGACAGGATATTGACCTCGTTTATCAGACCACATCTCTTCAGGAATTTTCTACTTTAGAAAATGAAATCCAAGGTTTCGGTTTCACCCAGTATAGAGATTCAAACAATTTGAATCCTATGCTATATCAAAAGCAAAATCTTGTTTTAAAATGCTCCTTTCAAAAAGAAGACACTTCATTGTTTTACGAGGTCAGGGCAAGTAAAAAGATAATTCCTAAGTTAAAAGACATTGTATTTGCTGAAGATCTTTTGCAATTAACCTCTCATGAATTTATAGTTGAAGCGTTTGGCAGGCAAAATGTAAAAAAAGATATTTTTTATTTGACGCCAACAGAAACGAAAAAGTGCACTGTCATTTTCCCAAACACAGACAGGCAGGCTATTTTTTTATGGAAGGATGAAAATAATCTAAGAGATATTTCTTTTATTATTGTTGGAGAACAGCTGAATAATGATGGCAAAAACCTAAACGCAGTATCGCTCTCCAATTGGAGGTCAAACCAGGGAATTTATTGCGGTATGAGCCTGAAAGAAATTCAAAACCTAAATAAAGAGCCGATTAGTTTTTATAACTGGCGTACTGAGTCTGCTGGCTTTATTGGTCCGAAAAATAAAGGTGAAATTGATTTCAATAAGTTGAAGCCCGTTTTCAATTGCATGAATTGTGGCTTTTTGAATGTTGACAGCAATTTAGATATTATTCAATCCAGCAATGCTATAGATGAAAATCAAAAAGTGTATGTCGTCTCTTTTGTAATAATGCCTGAAAAGAAAACAGAGATTGACAGGCTAACCAGCATAAAATAAAACGAGCCATACTTACAAAGAAAAACCCGGTAAAACCGGGTTCAACTTTTTGTGGTGTGGGGCGGGATCGAACCGCCGACACAAGGATTTTCAGTCCTTTGCTCTA
>DAIQPL010000371.1:0-3892 GCA_036787395.1 Flavisolibacter sp.
CTTCATTTACAAACAAAGGAACCATTACGGTAGCACCTGTTTCAACAGTGGCTGGTTTTAGTGTCCTGGTAGCTGTATCACCTCTTAAACCTGGTTCACTATAAGTTACTCTCACTACCACTTTCTCTGGCAACTCCACACTCATTGGAGTTTCAGTTTCTGTATTAAACAAAACAGAAACCGCGTCACCATCTCTAAGGAATTGAGGAGCATCAATGAGATTTTCCGCAACGCCCACTTGCTCAAATGTTTCATTATCCATGAAATTGTATCCTGTATCATCTTTATAAAGAAACTGGTATTCCTTTCTTTCGACACGAACCGGGTATATGGTATCACCACTATTCCATGTTTTTTCAATGCTTCGGTTATTATCAACCCCGGTTAATTTAGCCCACACTTTCGCTGCAGCTCGCGCAGTTTTATTTTCTCCAAACTCCACCACTTTGTAAAGACTGCCGTCAAGTTTAATGATCAAACCGCGGCTGATATCTGCTGTAGAAGCCATAAACGAATTAAGATTTAAGTTTTAGTAACCACCCCGTCTATTATAACGTTTGGGCGGGCAAAAGTAAGGAAAATAGGCTCTGCAAAAATGTAGAATCCCCTCTCTTATTCAATTGGCACTATTTTTTTTGGCTGTTCAGTATAAGACACCACAGATGAAAAAGTTCTTTACGCAAACAATAACCCCGGGAACTGATAAAAAATGGATTGCTGTTTTAGTGAGTACGCTGTGGACTTATTCTTTAAATGGACAAAAAACAACCATCGTTGATTCGGTAAGTCCATTTCAAAAAACTGCCATTGCCGGCGCTGAATATAAAAGAAGTGGTTTTCACCAGTTTCTTTGGGGAAGAGATTATCGTAAGGAATGGACTATGCCGGTGACTTTCCCGGTATTAAACCTTGATTCTGCTTTTGGAGGATTAACACCTGTCAAAGAAGGTGGTGGCCGTCAAACCAAATCGCTGCGGTTGCAAGATCCAAACGGAAAGCAATATGTTTTACGCACAGTAAACAAAACGTATTTGGGTGCATTGCCTGAAATTGTACAAGGTACTTTTATTGAAGATTTAGCAAATGATCAAATTGCTACCAACCACCCTTATGCGGCTTTAACGGTGCCCCAAATGGCCGATGCCGCGGGCGTTTATCATACGAACCCAAATTATTTTATTGTTCGCTATAGCAACCGGTTGGGTGAGTATAATAAAGACTTCGCCAATACGCTTTGTTTGCTTGAAGAACGTCCTGATGTTACTCAAATAAGTCAATCCAGTTTTGGTAATCCCCAGGATATAGTAAGCTCTGAACAAATGATGGAAAAAGTTTTAGAAGAAAACAATCACCTGGTAGATCAATATGCTTATATAAAAACAAGGTTATTTGACATGCTGATTGGCGACTGGGGACGTCATGAAGATAACTGGAGGTGGGCTGTGTTCGGTAGTGGAACGTTCAAAATATATAAGCCAATACCCAAAGACCGAGACCAGACCTATGCTAAATTCGAAGGAAAATTATTATCCCTGATTATCAAGGCTGGCAAATTCAAAGAACTTCAAACTTTTGAAGAGAACATCAAAAATGTTAAATGGTATAATTATCCTGCCTATGCATTAGACAAACGGTTTACCAACAGCTTACCGCAAACAGTTTGGATCGATTCTGCTAAAGCTTTACAACAATATCTCACCGATGCGGTGATAGAAAATGCAGTAAAGGATATGCCGCCACAGATTTTTGCTACTTCAGGTGAGGAAATTATTCGGAAACTGAAATCACGCAGAGATCACCTTGTTGACTATGCAGCGGAATATTATGCTTTTTTGGCGAAAGACGTAGAAGTGCCAGGGAGCAAAAAATCAGAACTATTTGAAATAAAAAGAGTAAATGATGATGAAACGTCTGTAATAGTTTATAGGATTGATAAGGAAGGCCAAGTAAAAAGAGAAGAACCTATCTTTTCCCGCACATTTTTAAATAAGGATACAAAAGAAGTACGTGTATATGGCATTGGTGGCAGTGATATTTTTAATGTAACAGGAGTGGTAGATAAAGGAATTAAGATACGACTGGTCGGCGGCCCTGAAAAAGATTCCTTACTGGATCTTTCTTATGTACAAGGATGGGGCCATAAAACTAAAATTTATGATAACCCCGGGAATACAATTGTTACTGCTAAAGAAACAAAAGTTCATACGTCCAGACATTCTTCCATCAACCGTTATAACTATGATGTATTCAGGTATAACTCAAGAGGAATTAAACCGATCTTTTACTATAGCAGTTACTACAGGTTCTACGTTGGATTAGGCTATTCATTTACAAAAAACAAAGCAAGAGATGGTTCTTTCAGTGCAAAACATAGTGTGGGAATAGGTTACTCACTGGTTGAAAAATCGTTTCACCCTTATTATAAGGGCACGTTTAGCGAATTAATAGGAAGATGGAACCTAAATCTAAATGTAGGTTATGACCAGGTACGCAGGTTTAATTATTTTGGTTTAGGCAACGAAACTGTCATTGTCAGCGATGACGCCTCCTATTACTGGCTACGTGTGAAGACAGTGTACGGAAGCTTTGGAGTTGACCAGACATTTCTTAGTCATCACAACCTTCGGTTAGACTTTTTTTACAACACAGTACAAGTCATTGACAATCCCGGCCGATATACTTCAAAATCCCAGGGTATTATAGATTCTTCTAATTTTAGTTGGAAGCAATTTGGAAGCACACAATTAACCTATTCTTATTTGAATACAAACGATAATGTTCTTCCAACAAAAGGGGTGAGTTTTCAGTTATCGGGTTCGTATACACAAAATATAAAAGACAATAGGAGGTCGGTACAGAAAGCTGTTTCATCATTAAATATATACCTGCCGCTGTTTAAACCGTTTTCGATTGCTTTAAAAATGGGGGCTTCCACACTTAGAGGCGCCCCTGAAATTTATCAGCTTAATAGTATTGGAGGGTTTTATACATTACGCGGCTTTTGGCGCTATCGTTTTTATGGCCAAACAACCGCCTATAACCAAAATGAACTCCGCTGGTTGCCCAGTGTAAAGGGTCGTTTATTCAGTGGGAGACTTGGATTGGTTGGCTTTTATGACCAGGGCCGTGTTTGGCAACCTGGGGAAAAATCCAATAAATGGCATTATGGGTATGGCGGCGGTGTAATAATGGTTCCTTTCAATAAAATGGCAATGGTAGTCACCTATGGAATATCGAAAGAAGGTCGAAGAATCAACATCCGTCTTGGTAAATTCTTGTAAAAACAATTTTTATTTTTGAAAAAAGTTCACATGAAAAGCTGGTTGCTAAGGTTAGTGTCGATTTGCATATCCATTCCATCTTTTGCGCAGGTTGATTCGACTACCCCTCCTTATAAAAAATTTCCAACACTGCCTCCCATCCAGATTTTGCTGGGCGACAGCACGACCAAATACACTAAAGAAAACCTTCCTCAAAATAAACCGGTTCTCTTTATACTCTTTAGTCCTGATTGCAGCCATTGCCAGCACGAAACTGAGGAGTTGTATGCGCGTAAAGACGATCTTAAAAACATACAAGTGGTAATGATAACGCTTAGCCCCTTATGGCAGATGAACGAGTTTGTTCGCAGGTACGGGTTGAAAGAAGTAAAAAATATAGTAGTAGGTAAAGACATTTATAATATTCTGCCCTCTTTTTATGCTATACGTAATCTCCCGTTTCATGCTTTATATAACAAAAAAGGAGTCCTGATCTCCACTTATGAAGGTTCCATAAAAATTGAAAACCTCCTTAAAACTCTAAAACAATAGCTGAATAGAATTTCTGTACGGAAACGAGAAAAGCTGCCTGGGGAAGCATCCGTTTTAGAAACAACAAATCACTATAGGAG
>DAIQPL010000108.1:0-11973 GCA_036787395.1 Flavisolibacter sp.
TGCAAATATAACTTATCGTCTTGTATCAAATAAAAAGCAATTGCCTATTTTTTTATTTTAAAAACCAACAATAAAACCCCGGTTAATACGAGCCCGGTTCCCAGGATTTGCAATGGAAAGATTTCTTCGCCTAAAATATAATGTGCCTGCGTTATGGTAGATACGGGACCAATACTTGAGATGATAGCAACGTTGTTGGAACCTATCTTTTTTAATGCGGCTGATAACATAAATGTTGGAATCACCGTAGCTACTACGGCCAGTAAAACGCCATAACCCCACAACTCTATGCCCGTCTGAAAAATGGTATACTGTCCTCTAATGGCATAATGAATAAACACACCCCCGGTTGAAGCCAGTAAAGCATAAGTGGTAAACTTGTTGGCGCCAACTTTTGGAATCATACGGCCGCTGCCAACAATATAAATGGAATAGGTAATAGAGCATAAAAAAATCAGGAAACTGCCAAGCAAAAAATTAGGATTGGAAGTATCAATTTTCAATTCCCCGTAATACGCTATACCAATTCCTGTATAGGTAAGTAACAGGGCTATAACTTCATTTCTTTTAATTGCTTGCTTAAAAATTAACGCATTGATGAGAACAGCAAATGAAGGATAAAGGAATAAGATTAATCTTTCCAGGCCGGCCGATATATATTGCAGGCCAATGAAATCAAACAGGCTACTTAAATAATAGCCAAATAATCCTAATGCAATTAGCATACACCATTCTTTCCTGCTCATTTGTTTGTTAGAAGCCCGGCTGGAAATAATAAAAGCGGTAGTGACATAAAAAGGAAGAGAAAAAAGCATTCGTAGCGTAAGAAGGGTAAGCGCATCGACGTGCACATCTGCAAAAGCTTTTTTTACAATAACAGCCTTGGTTGAAAAAAGAATAGCACCAAAAAAAGCAACCAGGAAGCCGGCGACAGTCAGGGGATGTCTAGTTAATGTCTTATCCATAAAAAAGCCTCCGCAACGGAGGCTCTAAAAATTAAACAGCTATATTAAAATCTCTCAACGCATCATTCAAACTCGTTTTCAGATCTGTACTGGCTTTGCGTTTACCAATAATTAAAGCACAGCTAACATTGTATTCGCCTGCCGGAAATTTTTTGATATAACTTCCGGGAATTACTACACTACGGGCAGGTACAACGCCTTTCATTTCCAGGGGCTCGCTACCGCTTACGTCAATGATCTTGGTAGATTGGGTTAAAACAACATTAGCTCCCAATACCGCTTCTTTCTCTACCCGAACACCTTCCACTACAATACTCCTGGATCCCAGGAAACAACCATCTTCAATAACAACCGGGGCGGCCTGCAAAGGTTCCAACACACCGCCGATGCCCACACCGCCACTCAGGTGAACGCCTTTACCAATTTGCGCACAACTGCCCACGGTGGCCCAGGTATCTACCATAGTGCCTTCATCCACAAAAGCGCCAATATTTACATAAGAAGGCATCAGCACTACATTTTTTGCTATGTACGCACCATAACGTGCTACAGCATGAGGTACGGCACGCACACCTAATTCTTTATAATTTTTTTTCAAAAGCATTTTATCATGCCACTCAAAGGGTTCGGTATTCCACGTCTGCATAGGTTGAATTCCAAAATATAATAAGATAGCTTGTTTCACCCATTCATTCACCTGCCATCCGTTCTCAGTTGGTTCAGCCACCCTCAACCTGCCTTTATCCACTTCCTCAATCACAGCTTTTACATCGTCCTGGAACGCTTTGTCAGACAGCATCTCACGTTTTTGCCATACTTGTTCAATAGACTCTCTTAACTTCATCGCAAATTTTTTGCAAACATAGTTACTGCAGATGAAAGTTCTGGTTCGTTTACCAAATTGGCTGGGCGACATGGTGATGTCGGTAGGTTTTATAAATGCACTACCTTATTTTTTCCCGGATGCCGAGGTAAGTGTAATTGCCAAAAAAGGCATACACTTTCTTCTTCCTTATTTTCCTCCTGTTGAACACCAGTTTATTTTTAGTAAGGAACAATACAGAGGCTTTACAGGGCTTTGGAACTTTGGGAGAGAGATCAGCAAAAAAGAAAAGTTTGACCTTTTCTTTTGCTTACCCGACTCTTTTTCTTCTGCATTTATGGGATACACTACAAGTGCGAAAAAAAGAATTGGTTATAAAAAAGAGATGAGAGAAATTTTATTAACCAATTCTTACTCCAGGCCCAAAGGTTTGCATAGGGTAGAAGAGTATATCAAATTGCTGTCGCTTTTTGTAGACGGTAAATCAACAGAACCAAAAGTACAGTTGCAACATTCTCTACCGAAGCAGGATTATGTTGTTGTCAACATCAACTCTGAAGCTTCTTCAAGGCGTTTAACGGTGGCCAAGGCTGTTGAAGTGTTGAATGGTCTGAGAAGTTCAATAAGCAATAAAATTGTTTTGATCGGTGCTCCAAAAGAAAAAGATTTTGTGGATTCTGTATTAATGCAGTTGAACGACAAAAGAAATATAGAATCTATAGCAGGCAAAACCTCCATGTCCCAGTTAATTGAAGTTTTGGCTTCGGCAAGAGTGATGCTAAGTACTGATTCGGGTCCTGCTCACCTGGCAAATGCTTTAGGTACTCACACCATTGTTTTATTTGGCGCAGGTAATGAAAATAACACGGCGCCTTACAATAGAGAGTCCAGGAGCATTATTCGATTGGGAAAGTTATCCTGCGAGCCCTGTCAAAAAAATATCTGTGTGCAGTTTGGTACACCGCAATGCCTTGAGTTGCTGGAAACCAATTTCATTGTAAAAACGGTTCAGGAAAGATTGCATCATGGATAAAGAATTTTTTACTATAGAGGTAGAAACTGCGCTGCACGCATTAGGGAAAGGCGGAGTGATTCTTTATCCTACGGATACTGTGTGGGGCCTTGGTTGTGATGCAACAAATGCCGAAGCCATAAAAAAAATTTACAGAATAAAACAAAGGGACGATAGCAAAAGCCTGATCATATTAGTAGCAGAAGAAAGAGATGTTCTTCAATACGTGGCTGCACCCGATCTTAGCGTCTTTGATTTTATTGAGAAGCAAACACGTCCAACTACTGTTATTTTCGAGAATGCAATCGGACTTCCTGATAACCTGGTGGCAGAAGATGGATCTATTGCTATTCGTATAGTAAAAGATGAGTTTTGCAGGCATCTTATAAAACGCTTACGAAAGCCTGTTGTTTCAACTTCGGCCAACATAAGTGATCAACTTACGCCACAGACTTTTGTCCAGGTTTCAGAAAAAATTAAACTTGAGGTTGATCATATTGTACAATGGCGGCAGAACGATAAAACGCTTTCCGCACCATCGCAGATAATTAAATGGAGTAATGGTTCCGTCGAGTTTATCAGGAAATAGCTATGGCACCGCAACGCCGGGAGTCCATCGTCCCGCGTTGAGCATTCACGTTTCGCCCCCCTATCTTTGCCCGGATGGACATTCCTTGCAGCGATAAAGAGCTGGAGATTTTTCAAAAAATTTCCACAGCGGCTAAAAGCCTGCAATACCCCTGTTATCTTATTGGCGGTTTTGTGAGGGACAAGATTTTAGGCCGGCGAACGAAGGATGCCGATTTTGTTTGTGAAGGAGATGGACTACAATTAGCAAAAGAAGCAGCAGCGTTGTTTAAGCCGCATCCTAAAGTGAACTATTTTAAAAATTTTGGTACAGCACAATTCCGTATGCCGGATGGATTGGACCTTGAGTTTGTAGGTGCCCGTAAAGAAAGTTACCGGTCACACTCCCGTAATCCTGATGTGCAACCCGGAACCTTAACAGACGACCAAAACCGGAGAGATTTTACCATCAATGCTTTAGCCATCAGTTTAAACAAAAAGGATTATGGAACGTTAGTTGATCCCTTTAACGGCATTGACGATCTTAAGCAACAACTGATAAGAACACCGTTGGATCCTTCTCAAACTTTCAGTGATGATCCTTTGCGCATGATGAGGGCTATCCGGTTTGCAACCCAACTACACTTTAAGATTTACCCGGAAACCTTTCATGCTATCGAGCAAAACGCACAGAGAATTAAAATTGTCTCGCAGGAGCGAATCACCGATGAGCTGAATAAAATTATCCTTACAGCAAAACCTTCCATTGGTTTTAAGCTTTTAATGGATAGCGGTTTGCTCCACGTTATTTTCCCTCAAATGGTTGAGCTTGCAGGTGCAGAGTTTGTAGAAGGGAAGCGCCATAAGGATAATTTCTATCATACGTTGCAGGTACTAGATAATGTAGCGGAAAAAACATCTAATCTATGGTTGCGATGGGCAGCTATATTACACGACATTGCCAAGCCGGCCACTAAACGCTTTGAAGAAGGGCATGGTTGGACCTTTCATGGTCATGAGGTAGTGGGTGGCCGCATGGTGCCTAAAATATTTAACCAGTTAAAGCTACCGATGGGAGAGCAAATGAAATACGTTAGAAAGCTGGTAGAACTTCATTTACGTCCCATTTCCCTGACCAAAGAAAACATCACCGACTCAGCCATACGCCGGTTATTGTTTGATGCAGCCGAAGATATTGATGACCTGATGATTTTATGCGACAGTGATATTACATCCAAAAACAGGTTTAAAGTAAAGCGCTATTTAGAAAACTTTGAATTAGTGCGGCAGCGATGCAAAGAGGTAGAAGAAAAAGATCACCTCCGCAACTGGCAGCCTCCAATTACGGGTGAGGTTATTATGGAAACTTTTGGGATTCCCCCTTCAAAACCTGTTGGAATAATTAAAGATGCCATAAAAGATGCCATCCTGGATGGTGATATTCCCAACGATTATGAAGCTGCTTTCCAATTGATGTTACAAAAAGGGAAAGACTGTGGGCTGATGCCCGTAACTAAGCCCTTTTAGCTATATTTGGAGTTTATTGAATGTGAAACCACACGCATGGCTATCCTGAAATTCAGAGTTTATTTTGAAGAAGACGACAGTGTATACCGGGACATTTCGATTCGGCATAAACAAACCTTTTTTGACCTGCACGAAGCTATTTTAAAGGCATTTGATTTTGATTCAAAACACCAGGCAACTTTTTACCGTAGTAATGATCACTGGCAACGGGGAAGAGAAATTACACTGCAACAATATGACAAACAATACAGGGCTGCTCCTTTATTAATGAAAGAAACCACTATTGGGTCCGAGATAAAAGACACGAACCAGCGTTTTGTGTATACGTATGATTTTGCAAAAGGCTGGACTTTTCTTATTGAACTGATTAATGTTTCAAAAGAAGAAAATCCCAAGCTTAGCTATCCTGCCATGGTACGAAAAGAAGGTATTGCTCCAAGCCAGTATGGAACAAAAAGTTTACTGGGTGAACGTTTTGCAGATGTGGAAGAGAAGTATGACCTCACAAAAGGTGCGGAAGGTTTTGGCGTAGAGGGAGACGAAGAACGACAGGACGAGAAAGGTGCAGGCCCCGACGAGGTTACCAGCGATAATGGAGAAGAATTTTAGACCAGTCACTCATTGAAGAAATTATATTAACTAAACTCTGTTACTCCAAAGAAGTGACAGAGTTTTTGTTTAGTGATAATGGCGAAACAAAATAAAACAGTAATTATCATCGCCGGGCCTACAGCAGTCGGTAAAACGTCTGTTGCTATTGATGTTGCTAAACATTTTCAAACTGACATTATTTCCGCGGATAGCCGTCAATGCTATAAGGAATTAAACATTGGTGTGGCAAGGCCATCGGTAGAAGAACTCTCCGCAGTAAAACATTATTTTATTGCATCAAATTCTATTCATGAAAAGGTAAATGCTGTAACATTTGAAAACTATGCCCTTGAAAAAGCAAAACAGATTTTTCAACAGCATAATGTGGTTGTAATGGTAGGCGGGACTGGTTTGTATATAAAAGCCTTCGTAGAAGGCATGGATGAAATACCGGAAGTTTCAGAACAATTACACCAGGAAGTCATCGATCAGTACAAGCACAATGGTATTGCCTGGCTACAAGAAGAAGTGCAGAAAAATGATCCCCGCTTTTATGAAGAAGGAGAGATACAAAACCCCCAAAGGTTAATGAGGGCCCTGGAAGTATACAAGGCTACAGGAAGATCAGTCATAAGTTTTCGAAAAGGTCTTAAGGCACATCGTGATTTTAATGCAATAAAAATCGCACTGCAATTACCAAAAGAGGTACTTCATCGAAACATCGATAATAGGGTGAACATAATGATGGAGCAGGGATTAAAAGAAGAAGTGCATTCGTTAATTCCTTATCAACACGTGAACGCCCTGCAAACAGTTGGATACAAAGAATTATTTGCTCATTTTAATGGTGAAATAACATTAGATGAAGCAATTGAATCAATCAAACAACATACCCGTCAATATGCCAAGAGACAACTAACCTGGTTTAAAAAAGATAAAGAATTTCGATGGGTAGCGTCAATGTCCAAAGAACTAATCTGTTTATTAGAACAGCAAACAAATTTTGGCTAATCAAATGCAAAAACGTGTAACAATAGTTTAGTGCGTGGTATGTTATCTATGCTGTTTAGGTAGGTAAATAAAAAAACGAGCCCCTTCATTTTCTATTCCTTCAGCGTAAATTAGTCCTTCGTGATTGTCCACTACTTTTTTACAAAGGGCAAGCCCAATACCCGAGCCAGGATAAAATTGTTTATCATTTAGTCTTTTAAACAATCCAAATATCTGGTCGGCATATTCCTGGCTAAAACCAATTCCATTGTCTTCAATTACAATCTCGTAATAAAGTAAATCTTTTGGCAGGCCTAACCGGGCTTTTTTATCATAAGAAGCTTCTTGTGAAGAAATGCAAATGATTGGCTTTTTATCTTCTTTTGCAAATTTCAGAGAATTGTTGATCAGGTTATAAAAAAGCTGGTTCATTTGTAGTGGAATGGCATCAATCACAGGTAAAATATCATGCTTTACCACCGCACCTTTTTGAGAAATAGAGAGGTCAAAGTCAGCTAATACAGTTTCCAGAATTTTTGTAAGATCCGTTTCCACAAAATCTTCCTTTCTCAAACTTGAAAAGCTCAGTATATCTTTTATCAATACGGACATTCTTTCTGCCGATTTCATTATTTTGTCCAGTTGCTGTCTTCCTTTTTCATCCAGCCTGTAGCCTTGCGTTTCCTGCAAATAACTTCCAAACGATCTTATTTTGCGAAGGGGCTCCTGCAGATCGTGACTGGCAACATAGGCATATTGCTCCAATTCATTATTAGAGCGTTCTAGTTGGGCGATGTTATTTTTAAGTTCTTCCTCGTACTTTTTCAATTGTGTAATGTCCTGGAAAGAAGCTGTCAGCCCATCTTCTAGCTTAACAAGAGAAACCAAAAACCACTTTTGTACATGACGGCTATAAAAAGTTTCAAAAATTGATGATTGCCCTGTGTTAACTACCTGAACATATCGATCAAATAGCTCACCATCTTCTCCAAAAGAAGAGATATCCTTCAGCCTTTTGCCCATTACCAATTCAGGTTTTATGCCTAACAGGTTTTCAATGGACTTGTTGACGAATTCGTATTTAAAATTTATAATTTTCCCTTCTTCTCTTACCGTCTTATAATGAATAATTCCATTTTGCGAAGTATTTAATATGGATTCCAGGAAACCCTCCAGCCATTGACGTTTACGGGTGATAAAGAGGTTAGAGAAGAAGTAAAAGACAATGATCGCGACAGCTACGAAGGCAAAGCCCGTAGTAAGTAGATTAGTCAGGCTTGTTGATTCTTTCAGTTCCTGCTTGCGTTGTGCCAATAAATCAGTTTCGCTACCTATTCCCCTATTAATCATTTCGTGAATAGTAAATAAATAGTTCAACCGCCAGGATTCATCAGCCTGTATAATTTCTGCAACGTTTTTTTCCATCAAAGTACCTAATTGACCAACTATCATATTTGAAATAGAGTCAACAAGTTTCGCTTGGCCAGCATTATCTCTAACCAATAAGTGCAGTTGCTTTAGTTCAGCCGGAATACTATCCGCATCTTTTTTATAAAGCGTGTAAAATTTGTTCTCTGCTATGTTACTGTAAGTGGTAGTATATATCTGGGCACTTTTAAAGTGGTTTGATATTCTTTCAAAATAATTAATCACCTCGCGTGTATGATCAACAGCATTGGTATAATTCCGCATTTCCCGGAAGGTTCTGCGATTTAGAATGATAACAACAGTTAATAAAACAAATGAAATGATAAAAGCGTAAGGAATCTTCTTATTCATGAAGCTCTGCAGTAGATTCTATTTATGGACTAAGGTAATCTATTCTCTTAAGTGCTATATAACCGCTGCTGTAAAATAAAAAGAGCATCCTGGGACGCTCTTCGCTTTTTTATATGGAGTTTTGGTCTAGAGTTTGAAACCCATAGTAGCTAACAAATTACCTGTTGTATTTTTGATGCTCGCGCCACTATAGGGAGCAGTTTCCAAACGATAAGCATAATCAACGTCTTTGTTCAGAGAATGCACATAGGTAAGATCAATAAAAAATCCTTTGTTTCTGTATCCCAATCCACCACTCAGGTTTAATTTATTTCCTTTTTCACCATGAATGTCTTTGTATGGGTTGCCATAATAAGCAGCACCCAAACGAACCATTATAGTAGTGAACTTTAATTCTCCGCCGGCGCGAAAATTAAATGTTCCTTTATAAGCCTTATCAATAGCACTATTCAATCCTTTTAAATAAGTTCTTGTTTCCTCGTCATTATTATTGTCTTCATCAGGTTGAAAAGAAGAAGCCTTGTAATTTATATACTCTACATCGGCCGTTAAAAAACCACGCTGTTTGGTTACATCCTGTATTTCCCGAAGTACATAAGATACACTACCCATAACTTTGTAAGGCGTCACTAAAAGATATTTAAATTCTGAAGGCTGATCATTGGTGTAGTTCCTTGACTTATCTGTCCAAGCATCAGCATCGGGAACATCATCATTGAGAACTACTTCAGCTTCATATTTATAGGTAAGAGAGTATAACGTTGGTGTGTGCATTGCAAACCCCAGGCGCCAATACTCTGTAGGTTTATATATCAAACCCGCTTTTAAGTTCAAACCAACTCCGGAAGTATGTTGTTTATCTGAAAAAAGTCCATAATCAAATCTATTGTTAGGATTAGCAGTAGCATCTGCTTCTAAAAACTCTGTTTCGCGTTTATAGTTTAAAACGGGTACTCCCAAGGTTCCACCTATCATTAGTTTATCTTTCAGATTAACGCCTACTCCTAAAGCAAATTCGGTAATGCCTCCGCGATTTTTAATAACGTGTTGCTGGTTCAAACCAGTAGAAATAGGGGAGTTCGTAATAAAATGATCAATCTCTCCGGTGCCTGCTCTTACAGAGTCAACCCAATGAGTGTTATAAACAAGGCTGGCCCCTAATGGAAAGTCAAACTCTGCCTCAACAGGATTTCTTACCCCACTATTATTTAATTGTTCAACAAATTTTTGAGAAAAAGAACTTTGATCCGTTTGCCCCCGGTATAAAATGTCGCCATTGAAATCAGCTGTACGGTTCATGGCTATACTAAAGGCCGTATTACGAACACTTCCTTTATTATCACCACTTCCTATAACAAAGCCAGTGGTACCAAGTACAAAGCGATTTGTAGTGGCACTCTCCGTTCTGTCGAAATAGGTTGCTTTGGTTTTTTGAAACTGGTAAACAGGGCTAAATATAAAGTCGCCCGTTTTAAAAAAAGCCAGTCCTGCAGGGTTAACAAAAGCCGCGGTAATATCTCCGCCAAGCGAGCCCATTGCACCACCTACTGCCTGTGTTCTGGCACTTCCACCAGGTACATTCCACGAGAAACGCAAAGCATCTGCAGGTTCCTGCGCATAGGAAACCACATAAGCTATAAAGCCTGATAATATAAGTAACGTTTTCTTCATAAGTTTAAAATTGAAGTCTTACAGATAGGACAAACAATTACCAGTAGACCTCCTTGTACCCGATCTACCTTATCATACAGATTCTTCATTTTAATTTCTTCCTCTTGTGGCGTTGCCCCTGCTTTCACTGCTGCCACCTGAACTTGAAGAGCCAGAAGATGAACTGCCCGAAGATGAACCGCTATAGGTTTTTGAATTTGTGGAAGGTGAAGTTGAATTACTACTGCTGCCCGAGCTTCCAAAAACATTTCTTAGGAAACTGCCTGCATTTGTTCCGCTGTTCTGATAGTTGTTATTGTTACGGGAAGAAGTCCTGGTGTTATAAGAATTTGTTGCTTTAGGATTTGTGGATGTAGACGCAGGAAGATTATCAAATACACGCAGGTTTACCATACGTGGTTTGTTATAAACAGGAGATTTCGGATTGTTGATGATTACAGTATTGCAGCAACAATAAGGATTGTAAAGAACATTCCAATAGTTCATAGCGCTCCATGAACTGTTATACAGATAAGGATTTGAGGGATAATAATTGTAAGAATAACCATCGTCTAAAGTAGACCACCTCCGGTTACGAACCTTCATACGTAAATAACGGTCGTCGCGATATTCTTCATCGCCTCTATATTGACGATCATCATTTTCTTGTACACGAGCATATTCTGCCTGTGGACGTGCCGGTGAGAAATAAACATCATCAGGGGTTTGACCTGATTTATACGCGGTGGAACAACTTGCAAAAATTAAGGCTAAAGAGAGAAAGGGTAGATATGATTTCATGGCAGACGATTTAAAGGTTAATGTTACTTTTGCCATCCACAGTAAATTTCTACAATTTGCTGTTAAACAAAAGATAATTGTGTTTTGTATTCCGGGTTTCATTTTCCATACAAAGGTCATGAATATTTGAATACGTTTTAATTAACTAAAAGTTACAACATAAATTCTAAAACTGAATGAGCAAAGAGATCACTTCAAGGGAACAGGATTATTCGCAATGGTACAACGACCTCGTTATTAAAGGTGGATTAGCTGATTATTCTGCAGTCAGGGGCTGCATGGTTATCAAGCCCTATGGATTTGCGCTTTGGGAGAATATGCGGGATGCACTTGATAAAATGTTTAAAGATACCGGCCATGTTAACGCTTATTTTCCTTTGTTTATTCCTAAAAGCTTTTTGAGCAAAGAAGCAGCGCATGTTGAGGGATTTGCAAAAGAGTGTGCGGTTGTAACGCATTACCGTTTGAAAAACGATCCGGATGGAAAAGGCATAGTCGTAGATCCGGAAGCAAAACTGGAAGAAGAACTTATTGTCCGTCCCACCAGTGAAACTATTATTTGGAATACGTATAAAGACTGGATAAAATCATACCGTGATTTGCCTCTTTTAATAAACCAGTGGGCTAATGTAGTACGGTGGGAGATGCGTACGCGGCTTTTTTTACGCACTGCAGAATTTTTGTGGCAGGAGGGGCACACTGCACATGCCACTGCAGAAGAAGCTGTTGCAGAAACAAAGCAGATGCTGGAAGTGTATGCCACATTTGCTGAAGAATTTATGGCATTACCTGTAATTCGTGGTGTAAAAACAGCAAGCGAACGCTTTGCCGGTGCTGAAGATACTTATTGCATTGAAGCGTTGATGCAAGATGGTAAGGCGCTGCAGGCTGGTACTTCACATTTCCTGGGGCAGAATTTTGCCAAAGCATTTGATGTAAAGTTTTTGAGTAAAGAGAATCAGCTGGAATATGTTTGGGCTACGAGCTGGGGGGTTAGCACGCGTTTGATTGGCGCCCTGGTAATGGCGCATAGCGACGACGACGGTTTGGTGCTGCCTCCTAAGATTGCTCCCTTGCAAGTGGTAATTGTTCCAATATACAAAGGCGACGAACAAAAATTGCAGATAGGCACGAAGGCTGATGAAATCATGAAAGCGTTAAAAGCATTAGGAATTCGGGTTAAGTACGACGATAATGACAATTCTCGCCCGGGTTGGAAGTTTGCCGAATATGAACTGAAAGGAGTGCCTCTTCGCATTTCCATCGGC
>DAIQPL010000372.1:0-3876 GCA_036787395.1 Flavisolibacter sp.
TGCCTTTTATATCTCCTGTCTCCGAGCGGAAGGTGAATTCAATCTTTCCTCCCACTTGCTCATCACCCTCGGTTTCCTCCGTCCACCAATGAGAAAGACCTTCTATTGTTGACAAAGCTTTATATACCTGGGCGGCAGAGGACCTGATACCGATGCGATGAATAATGTCAGCCATGTTTTTAGTTTTTTTTGTTGTGAATTTTTAAACGCTACTGATAGAACGATTTTACCCGTAATACGGAACAGCAAAACTATTGTCTAAATATTAGTTTGACAGGGTGTAAAATGGACTTTGTAGCGGTGCCATTCGGACAGAGAATTCTTTGATTTTTTCAAAAGCCGGATAAAATGGTTGAAGCAAAATATTACCGTATTAAAACAACATTCCCTTTCGTAGTTGTATAAGTGCCGGACTTTTGGTAATTACAACACCACGCAAATACCCCATTAGCTTGTAAGCGTCCTTTAAACTGTCCGTTCCATCCCTGCCTGGAATCTTTTGTCCCGAATACTTTTTCTCCCCACCGGTTATATATACTTAGCTCAAAGCTTTGAAACGAAAATTCGGTCAACACTTTAAACAGATCGTTTTTGCCATCATCATTTGGAGTAAAAGCCGTTGGAAAATAAACACCGCAATCCTTTTCTACAGCTAATGTCCCGGCCTTATCTGTTCCACAATTATTGCTAACCTCCAATGATATAACGCCAGGTGCCTTTACTACGTAATGATCCTTCACCGATAAATCCTGCCACAAATAGGAATCAAATTTTCCTGGATATAGTGTTATCGAATCGCCTTTGCAAAATGCAGTTGGATCAGCAAACGACAACCTGGGTTTATTCTGGACGGTAAGATATAAACGGCGTATACTATCACAACCTTGTGCCGATAAAAACCGGTCGGCATAAACACCGGTTTGGCTGTAACCCAAATAACTTTGCCCTTCGCAAATACTGGTATCTATCCTTAGAATGCTTTTCGGTTTAACAGTCAGGTTGAATTTGACTGTGGAATCACAACCGCCTGTTTTGGGAAAGGTATGAAAGTAGGTTCCGGTACTATTGAGTTGTTGTCCACCGAAATCGTATAGTTCTCCCTCGCAAATGGAAGCGCTCAGTTGTATAGCGACGGGCGGGGGCTGCGCCGTGGCGGCTATTACTAACAAACCAGAGATCGTTGGAGAGGAAGAGACCTGAATGATCAGCGTATTAGCACCTTCTTTCCAATTGTGGCATAGTAAAACAGAAATCTTATCACCTGGATCAAATCCAACGGGACGGTAAGGATTAGCTAAAGGGATATTCCCAAGGTTGCCACTTTGCGCTACGCCGTTTACATAAATTTCAAAAATGGAGTTGTCTGAAAAAAGATCAAGCCTAAGACAATAGGCACCATCGGCAGAATAGCTTTTCCCACACAAGGTGGAGCAGGGCAGGTTGAAAGTCATTTTATAAAAAAAATCTTTATCAACCGAATGAATACCCGAGCTTTTATAAGAGATCCAGTTGGCATCCTGTCTTGAACTTCTGTAAAAAATAGCCGGAAGCGAATCCATTACAACAGCCGGTTTATATACTCCCGTTATGTTGTCTTCTGCTACAGACCAGGTGCCGTCTGTTGCACCGGCTGGTAAACCTGCACCACCCAAGCTCCTTCCAGTATTGAATACATCGGCTGAAGATGGCAATCCTTGTGCGGGTGAACATTGACATAAGGCATATGTCAGCGTTAAACAAAAGGAAAATAGGAGCAGTAAGCACCTGTAAACAAAATTCATTTTTTAGAAGAGCAGGGTTCTATCGAATATACAAATTTGCCAGCTTGCTATTTTTAATTGCATTTGCTGACTGAACTAATGACTACAAAAAACATTTTTATAAATTACGGTTTTGAAGTGCCATAGCACTCATATCAATACCGTGCATTAACTGTTCGAAATCGAACACTTCGGATGTACTGTTATCACTACTCCAATTGTAAATCAATTCTTTAAAATCCGGCATGAATTACGTAACATATCGTAATACAAATACTCCTGCCATGCTGCAAAATTATTTTAAGATTGCCTGGCGCAATATCAGGAACAATAGGCTTTTTTCCTTTATCAACATATTTGGGCTCGCTATCGGCTTCACGTGTTGCCTGCTAATCACCCTGTACATTGTCCATGAAACGGGTTATGACCGCTATCATAAAAATGCTGACCGCCTTTACGAGCTTGCAACAACCTTTGTAAAAGATGGTAAAGACGATCCCAAACCAAACACCCCTGCGCCAATGGCCGCTGCCATGAAGCAGGAGTTTCCTGAAATTGAAGAGACCACCCGCATACTTCAACTATTTAACGAGGATAAAACATTGTTGCAGTATAAACCGGGTAATGGCGAAACAAAATCGTTTTATGAAACAAAAGGTTTTGCCGCCGACTCTACTTTCTTCCGCCTCTTCTCTTACCAGTTTATTGAAGGTGACCCCAACACCTGTCTCAATGCACCCAACACCGTTGTCATCAACGAAGAAATTGCCAAAAAACTTTTTGGCAACGAACGGGCCTTGAATAAAATCATCAAGATAAGCAGCAGTACTAATGGCGACACTTCATTTACAGTAAGTGGTGTTTTCCGCCCATTCACAAAACCGACGCAGATTGATGCCCGATTTTTTATTTCAATGAAAGGTGGTAACCTGCAACAATTTATTTCGCAGCAAACAGATATGGCAGGCAACAATATGTTCCAGACATTCCTATTGCTGAAAGGGGGTGCCAATGCAAAAGCGCTCCAGGCAAAATTCCCGGCATTTGTAGATAAGTACATTGGCCGGGCATTAAAAAACATGGGCTTTTATAAAAAGCAATTCCTGATTTCTGTAAAAGACATGCACCTGCATTCGGGAATGGACAATAATATTTCTGCAGTTGGCAGTACGGCTTCATTATATATTCTTGGTTCCATCGCCTTGTTCACCCTCTTGCTCGCCTGTATCAACTTCATGAATTTGTCTACTGCACGTTCGTCAAAACGTTCGGCCGAAGTGGGCATTCGAAAAGTGCTTGGCGCAGAAAAAAATTCTTTGGTGAAGCGATTTATTGGCGAGTCCATTTTCATGAGCTTTATTGCTTTGCTCCTGGCATTCGCCATTACCCTGCTGTCGCTGCACCTTTTTTCATACATCTCGGGCACAGAATTACTATTGAACGTTTCCACTCAATGGCCTTTGATCCTTGGTTTTATTGGTATTGCCATAATCACCGGTGTATTGGCCGGTAGTTATCCTGCCTTTTACCTGTCTTCCTTTGTTCCTGTTAAGGTGCTGAAGGGAAAGTTTACTAATTCCCTGGCTGCGGTTACACTAAGAAAAGGCCTGGTTGTATTTCAATTCATCATCTCTGTAGTACTTATCATTGCCTCGGTTGTTATCAACAAGCAAATGCAGTATATGCGCACCAAGGACCTTGGTTTTAAAAAAGACCAGCAGATCATTATACCTATGCGAAGCAGTACTGCAAAGAATATTTATACAGCCTTGAAAAACGATATCCAAAAAAATCCACTCGTGCAAAATGTGGGGGCAAGCTTTTATTACCCCGGCATCATGAATCCCAGCGACATGACCCTGCGCCCCGAGGGTACAAGCCCCGAAGAGGGAAAATTGGTTCGTACTAATGTTGTTGATGAAAGCTTTCTCCAAACACTAGGAATTCAGCCCATGGCCGGGCGGCTTTTTTCTTCTGCATTTCCTGCCGATACCAATAGAAGAATCGTCATCAACATGGCCACGGTAAATCAATTGGGATTCCATTCGGCAGATGAGGCCATTGGTAAAAAATTGCTTTTCAACTGGAGAGAATATGCGTTTGAATATTATGTAGT
>DAIQPL010000109.1:0-11900 GCA_036787395.1 Flavisolibacter sp.
ACGACTGTGTACTGGCATATCGACCGCTTTAATTCGCTGGCAGCTGCGAAGCAAGCAGCTGGTCCCGACGGCGTAGCGGCGGAGGCACATGGCTCTTTTTGGCTGATGAGTGTAGAGGCTAAGACTGAAGATCATCATGGGGGTCATCACGTTGCCTGGACAGATGCCCTGGCGTTGCCTGCCGTGGATAGTTATTCAATGCGGGTACAATCATCTCTTCTCATGCCCGGGGCTCAGACTCCCGCCCACACACATCCCGGTCCGGAGGTGATCTACATTGTCGATGGCGAACAGTGCATGGAGACACCAGAGATCGGAGTGCATCTTAGTGCAGGACAATCGTATATTGTTCCAGGTGGCGTCATTCATCGTGGACGACCTATAGGATCGAGTGCGAGACGAGCCCTGGCGCTGAATCTGTATGACGCCGCGCATCTTACAAGCCAGGACCTTGGTAATGCCCCACCGCTAGCTTCGTGTAAGTAGTGCCGCGCAACAGCTCATAGATTTTTGGTGCATCCCTATTCATTAATCCTTGCAAATTCTTCTTCATTGATAAATTCATTTGTGCTCAAGCGGATAAAAGCATTTGCAATAGATTACCTGATCATCCTGCTTTATATTGGATTGCTCTTAGCAACAACTCTCCTCGTTTCCCGTGTCTTTTCAGTAAGTGTTGAAAAGTTCGGCCCTGTCTCGGCACAGCTAATTGGTTTTTTTACGCTAACTCTTCCTGTCATACTTTATTTCACCTTCTTAGAAAACAGCAAAAAAGCAGGTACCATCGGAAAGAGAACGTTTCATTTACAAGTCGTATCGAATAATTTTACAAAGGTTGGTTTTGGGCAATTGTTGATTCGCAACTCAGTTAAATTCCTTCCATGGGAGATGGCCCATTTTTTTGTTTTTCGCCTTTTTTATTTTACAAGGAACAATGCCCAGACACCTGACTGGGTTCTCGCCGGCCTGATTGCCTCGCAAGGAATTGCTCTTCTTTACCTGATTTATTTAATAGTCAACAAAAATAACCGTAGCCTTTATGAGTTGTTGTCACAAACAAGGGTAATACAAATGAAAAATGGCTGATAGGCTGCTATTGTATAAAATTTTTACTCCGGTTCTTCGTTAGAGGATTTATAGATAATTGCATTCTTATGCGATCCAATTTTCAATTATTATTGCTGTTATGCATTGTAGTAATCAACGCCAATGCACAAAATAATCAATTGCCTTCACTCAAAATTGGTGATCCGGCTCCACCGCTGCGGGTGCGTGAATGGATAAAAGGCACACCTGTTCAAACACTTGAGAAAGGTAAGGTGTATGTGGTGGAATTCTGGGCTACCTGGTGTAAACCCTGTATTGCAGCAATGCCTCATCTATCATCCTTAGCCCGTCAGTACAAGGATAACATTACCATTTTAGGTATTGATATTATGGAAAGGGAAACCACTACTATGGAGCAAATAAGGGCTTTTGTGGACAGCGTAGGGTCTCGTATGGATTATCATATAGCGGCAGAGGATAGCAATTTTATGGCGGCTGGCTGGCTCAAGGCTTCCGGGGAACAGACCATCCCCAGTACTTTTGTGGTGGACGCAGTAGGAAGGCTGGCATGGATTGGACATCCAAAAGATCTTGCTGAAGTATTGGACAAAATAGTAAACAATAGGTGGGATTTCAACCATGCATTGACCAGGCGTGAGCAGAATAATCGATTGCAGGAGTTTGATCAGGAAGCAATCGACACATTGCTTTACACGTATTTAGACAATCCAGGAAAGCAGGATTCAACCCTACTAGTAATTGATCAAATGGTTAGAAACAATCCACAGCTGAAATATGCAAGTTTAGTTGGCGCAACAACGTTTTCTTTGCTGCTCCAAAAGGACCCGCAAAAGGCCTATGAGTTTGGAAAAGTAATGCTGGTAACCCCTACCTATGAGGATCCTCCCTATGATCACATTGCTAGCGCTATTGAGTACCATTCAGCCAAATTAAACTTTCCACCAAAAATTTGGGAGTTAGGCGCCGAAGCATACCAGAGGCAAATTGCTAAATATCCCTGGAATACTGCAACGCCCAATACATATCACAAGATGGCTGCTCTCTTTTGGCGGGCCAAGAATAAATCAAAAGCAATAGATGCAGAACAGAAGGCTATTGAACTGCTGAAAAGCAATAAGACTTTCTCCCGGACCGATTTGGCTACCTTCGAATCACAGCTTCAGCAATACAAGAAGATGTAGCGGAGCGGATAGATTAAGGCAATGCAACTATTAATGGCGACCGTTCATGAATTTGTCCATGTTTCTTTATAAAGACGAAATATGGAATGCGACAATTGCCAGCAATGAAGGCATGCACACAAATAATTTACTCCACTACACCACCGCCTCCTTATTGTATTTACCCCTGTATTCCAAGGGGGACATTCCTGTAATCTTTCTAAATACTTCACGAAAAGCTTTCACATCCGAATAACCCACATCATACATCACTTCATTAATCGTTTTACGACTGGTTTCAAATGCTTTCTTTGCCGATTCAATTTTTACCCGTTGTGCGTATTCAACTGGCGTATTTCCGGTTGCTTTAATAAATCGCCGGTCAAAGTTTCGCCGGCCGACAGCAAACCTGGAAGACAAATCTTCAACCGATATTTTTTCATCCACTTTACTTTCAATATACGCCTGCGCTTTTTGAACCACTTCATCGCCGTGCAACTTTTGACCAGTAAATATGGTGAACGCCGACTGGCTTTGCCTGTCCATTTCAATCTGAAAAACTTTGGAACAATAAATGGCGGTTTGCCTGTCATAGTATTTCTCAACCAAATAAATCGCCAGGTTCAGGAAAGAATAAGCGCCACCATTGGTATAAATTCCATGTTCATCAGTAATTAATTTATCGGCTTGTAAATTCACTTTTGGAAACATTGTTCTGAAAGTGTCCGCAGCGGACCAATGCGTAGAGCAGTTTTTTCCATCCAGCAAACCTGCTGATGCCAACATAAAGGTACCAGTGCACATACTTGCTATTTCAGCACCGTGCTTATATTGTTGCTCAATCCAGTTAATCAGTAATTTGTTTCCGTTCATCGCTTTTTGATAATCACGAACCAGGGAGGGAATGATAATGAGATTTGTTTTGCTGATTCCTGAAATGTTGGTATGCGGCTGCACTGTCAACAACCCATCATCAAATTCTGCCGTTTTTGAAACACCTGCTAATTCAATTTTAAATAATTCCCTTTTGCCTGCTTTCTTCCAATAGCTATTAGCTGTTGTAAATATCTCGTAAGTACCCACTATACACGCTACACTGCTAAGATTACTCTGCCCGTCAGGAACAATTATGGTAATATGTTTCATGGAATTTATTTCGACGAAGATAGAGTTTCGTCTTGTCCAAATCAACCCACCAGAAAGTCCATTTTACACCGCACCTGTTTGTATTTAAGACAATAGCTTTGGTGTCTCCTGAACATTTGACGCCAAAAAATAAGATAGATGAAAAGACTGGAAAACGAAATGGACATTGTTTATGAAGATGACGCCGCAGGAGCTGCCATTTCCAAATCAACATCAGTAACCCCGCACCAACTTATGAAAATGAAACCAGCTGAGTTCATTGCTTTGTCGGCATGTACAATGACCCTAACAGCTTTGGGAATTGACATCATGCTTCCGGCGTTTGGTCAGCTTCGGGAGCAATTTGGGTTGAGACCTGAGTCTACTGCTCCTGCACAGATCATCTCATTCTTCTTCATGGGCCAGATTGTTCAGATCATCTTTGGTGCACTTTCGGATCGTTTCGGACGATTGGTAATCCTGCGGGTTGGTTTCCCGGTGTACATTATAAGTGGAGTAGCTGCAACTTTTGCTCCAACGCTGGACCTAATGCTTGTAGCACGATTCGTAGCAGGTATGGGAGCATCGGCTGTGTTTATGACCACTATAGCCGGTGTTCGCGATCGCTTTATTGGAGATAAGATGGCTCACATCATGTCACTGATCTTTACCATTTTCCTGTTCACCCCTGTCTATGCACCTTTTCTGGGTATAGCTATTCTATCCATTGCATCCTGGCAGATGGTGTTCCTCACCCCTGCCCTGTTTGCGGTCATCATTTTTCTCTGGTCACTTAGACTGGAAGAGTCTCTTCCCCGTGAACAACGAGTTTCTCTCAACTGGACCGCTATTGGCCGGTCCATCCGTAAAGTCATAACTAACCGCATCTTTCTTCGGTATACGGGAATTACTACCATTCTTTTCGCGGGACTAAGTTCATATGTCGCCAGTTCTGAACACATTGTGGGAGAGATCTATGGCAGACCAGAACTATTTGCCTGGATCTTTGCAGGTGTCGGGCTACTGATGTCTCTTTTCGCCTTACTCAATTCCCACCTTTCATCCAGATATGGAGCAAGGCTAGCCATAAAATGGCTCCTCGTCATCTACACAATAATAGGAGGTCTCCTGTTAGTCTTCACACTCAGTTTTGGTGATCCACCGGACATGCCTGTGTTCTTCATTGCAGTTGCCCTAATGATGGCTATCAACTTAGCGGTTGAACCTAATAGCAGCGCCCTGGCACTGGAACCGATGGGAAACATGGCAGGTATGGCTTCAGCTATTTACGGAACGTGTTTCTTTTTCATTGGAGCTTTTCTGGGATCAGTCATTAGTCACTTAATGGTTAAAGGGGTCTATCCTCTTGTTGTAAGCTTTTTTGCCATCGGATTGATTACCGTATTCCTTGCATTTAATGATCGCCGCCCTTTCGTCAGCAAAAAGAATAAATCCCTATGATGGTTTTCTGATAGGAAAAATGTCGTTGACTCAAAGAACTCAGCCGGTTGTCTGGTAATGAGAAAAACGGTCTGTGCTATATTAATAATTATGAGCCTTGCCTCCCGTAAAAATGATACACAACAAAAAAACATAAATCAACAAAAAATACAATTATGGCAACAGCAGATTTTACAACCACCATCGTGGTGGACCAAACTCCCGAAGAAGTATTCAATGCCATCAACGATGTTTACGGATGGTGGTCAGAAGATTTTAAGGGGCGTTCACAAATACTAAATGATGAATTTGAAGTTCGTTTCGGAGACGTACATTATTCCAGGCATAAACTGGTGGAAGTAATCCAAGGCAAAAAAGTCGTTTGGCTTGTTACGGATAGCTATTTGAATTTTATTAAAAACAAAAGTGAATGGAATGGCACCAGAAACAGTTTTGAAATTTCTAAAGAGGGTGCCAAAACGAAAATCCGTTTCTCTCACCTTGGTTTAGTTCCACAAATTGAATGTTTCAATGACTGTTCAAATGGATGGAAACATTATTTGCACAGTTTGTTTAACTTAATAACTACGGGCAAAGGCCAGCCAAACAAAAAGGAAACCGGAGTAAAGGCTAATAGCAACGTACAATAAATCAATAAAAAATAAAAAATGGATAATCAAGATTTCAACATACCATTTATAGTGTAGGGATGGTAAAATAAAAATAAACGAGATAATGTATGAAGTAAGAAATAGCCCGGTCCTATTACAGCAATTTTTTTATTAAGAAAGCTATTGTGAAAAAATAAAAATATAGTCAGTTGGGGCCTTATTGCGTTGAACCACATATCAAATGACAAAACCATTTAGCAGGTACACTTTACAGATGAATCTGCTATTTAGTATTTTCACAAAAACGGTTTGATGTGAGCAAAATATTGTTGATCCTCGCCGCAATTCAGCACGGTACTCCCGGCGGTTGCCCAATCTCAAAATGTACTTACTAATTTCGCGATCAATGAACTAAGAAAAAGTGAGCGGTCAGTTTGAGTTGAAAAACAAAAATGGATTACGTTGATCAAGGAATATGCAAATTTTCCAGTACCAGTTTTGTACACTGGTTCTTCGGAAAAATGACAAAGGAACAAGTTGGACAGTTTGTGTATAAACATACTGATCACCATCTTCGCCAATTCAATAGCTAGGCCATGATCAAAAAATGATCAGCGTCTTACAAAATCTAACAGGTAGTGGCAGCAGCCAGCGTCAGGCTTCAATGCAGCCTGCACTTTTTTAAACATAGCAAGTTCCGGGTTTCTTTACACAACAACTTCGAACACTTTTGCATTTCATCTAAACAGATAGAAATGGAAAACTTATCATCAAAAACTTTCATCCTGATCCATGGTTCATGGCATAGCTCGTGGAACTGGCACAAAGTAGTTCCGATTTTAGAAAAGAGAGGCCATACAGCAATCGCTATTGATTTGCCCGGCATGGGCAGAGACAAGACACCGATAAACCAGGTTAAGATGCAATCAACCGTACACGGTATCTGTAGTTTGATCGATAGTATCGAAGGCACTGTTATTCTTGTAGGACATAGTAAAAATGGGATTATGATTTCACAAGCCGCCGAGTACCGACCCAATAAAATTGAAAAGCTGATTTATTTGGCAGCTTATCTAATTCCCAATAACAAAACGCAGGCGGAGTACTCGGCGCAGGACACGAATGGCGTTTTAAAACCTTATGTAACAAGACATCCCGAACTAAATGCACATACGCTTCAAACAGAAATTTACAAAGAAGGCTTATATCATGACTGTGAAGACTATATAACAGAACTTGCCAGGTATCTGCTGAGCCACGAACCTGTTGAATCAGGTATGACAGCACTGC
The DNA here is from genome assembly GCA_036787395.1 of Flavisolibacter sp. Lineage (GTDB taxonomy): Bacteria > Bacteroidota > Bacteroidia > Chitinophagales > Chitinophagaceae > Flavisolibacter. Next base: position 6,695 of record DAIQPL010000109.1, read on the forward strand.
AACTAACTGATAAGAACTACGGCAGTGTTTCAAAATATTACATAGAATGCACGGAGGACAGGGCTGTTACACCTTTTATCCAGCGAAAAATGTATACCGAAACAACCTGCAATAAAGTTTACCAAATGACTACAAGCCATTCACCGTTTTTTAGTAAACCAAAAGAGCTTTGTGATATTTTTTGCGAAATAGCATCATTTTAAAAGGCTAAAACATTACATCAAAATAAAAATAACAATGAGCAGCGCGATGCGATGCAAATTGGCTGCATCGCTTCTACTCAAAGCAATTGTCCGGACATTTTTTACAGTGCAGAGTGGGGGTGTGCATTTTCAAATATCCGACCTTCGCAAAATATATCATTACCTGTATACTCTATATTCTTAACCCGAATTCAAACTTTTACATGTCACCCAAAACCGTTTTACTTTCCTGGATTGAGGCGTTCAATGATACTGATTATGAGAAACTGGCATCCTTATACCACGAAGATGCCATCAATCACCAGGTAGTGAATGAGCCTCTCGTAGGTAAGGACTCGATCAGGCAGATGTTTAAAGATGAATTTTCTAAAGCAGATATGGTTTGTGTTCCTGAAAACATCTTTGAAGATGGAGAATGGGTTATCCTGGAATGGAAAGATCCACTTGGTTTAAGAGGATGCGGATTTTTCCACGTAACGGATGGAAAGATTAAGTTCCAGCGGGGTTATTGGGATAAACAATCTTTTCTTGATCTGCACAAACTGTAATTTTAAAGCACAATCAGTTTCATTGATAAAAGAGATCGTCTACAACAATTAAATCTTAAGATATGGCACGAACAAGCACTTACCTGAATTTCTCTCGCAACACGGAAGAAGCGTTTAATTTTTACAAATCCGTTTTTGGCACAGAGTTCAATGGTAATAGAATTGCGCGGTTTAGCGATGTACCGGCAGCCGACGGAATGCCCCCACTTTCAGAAGGTGATAAGAACCTGGTAATGCACGTTGAATTACCGATTGTTGGCGGACATATTTTAATGGGAACTGACGCACCCGAGACAATGGGCTTTAATGTAAATTTTGGAAATAACGTATATATTAACCTTGAGCCCGACACAAGGAAAGAAACCAAACAATTATTTGACGCCCTGTCTGCAGGCGGAAAGGTAACCATGGAACTCCAGGACATGTTTTGGGGCGCCTATTTCGGAAGTTGTACAGATAAATTCGGTGTTCAATGGATGTTTAATTGTGTTGAAAAAAAATAAGAATCAAAGAACTGTCAACAAACCTTTAACTCAACCTCCTGTTTGGTTTTGTTGTTAAAAACAGCAATCTTCTTTTTCCATATAATTATCCTTCAATCGCTTCCTTCTCTTGCTTTCATGAACTCTCTGGCTGCATTCTATTGATGTATATCAATGCCATTTCTTGCTCTATCTCAATGGAACGAGGCATGTTCTGTTGGTAGCTTTGCATTATCAAATACAAATAATGCATACGCCTCAAACAATAGTGATCATTGGAGCAGGAAATAAGGCAAAAGCCATCACCAGTGGTTTAGCTAATGCCCGGGACAGGGTGCTTCTTTGTGATACGGACTATGAATCCGCACAGGCTTTTACCAATGGTTTACGGGCAGAGCATCCTTCTTATAATATAGAACCCATTGCTTGTTCGTATGAAGCGACGTGGGAAGCCGATATTATTATCCTGGCTTTGGCTTCGTGCCCTGACCTGCAGGAAATAGCAAAAAAAATAAAAGCCGTAGCCAACCAAAAAATTGTAGTTACCACAACTGATGCTGCTAAAGAATTACAGGACTTACTGCCCAATTCAAAAATTGTACAGGCATTTGCCAACTTAGATGACGAGAGTTTTAATCAAGCTTGCGAATACAAAAAACAAATAAACTGCGTAGTACAAGGATGCAATGAGGAAGCCCTTGACACAGTATCAGATTTAGTTAAAACAATTGGCTTCCATCCTATTATTTTAAAAACTTCTGAGGTTGCTGATACCAGGGCAGCTTGAATCCAGACCCTAAACATTACGCCTTAATTCATACAGTAAACAAGATATTATGACACTTATTACAGGAGCAAACGGACATTTAGGAACTGCAGTTATCGATTTCTTATTGAAAAAAAATCCCTCTCTTAAAATAGCAGGCCTGGTAAGATCAGAAGAAAAAGGACAGGCACTGAAAGAAAAAGGGGTTGAGCTAAGAATGGGTGACTACACCGACGTCAGTTCTCTCAAAAACGCTGTAAAAAATATTGACACTTTACTATTAATCTCTTCCGGAACATTAAAAGACAGGATCAAACAACATGTAAATGTAATTAATGCAGCGAAAGAGGCCGGGGTGAAACACATACTATACACCAGTATTGTGCAGGCCGAAAAAAAGTTAAGCGCTATAGCCGTAGATCATTTTGAAACGGAAGAAGCTATTAAGGCATCCGGCATTAACTACACTATTTTAAGAAATACTTATTACAGCGAATTCTTTCAACCCATTTTCCTTGGCAATGCAGTTGAAACCGGTGAATGGTATTATCCGGCCAATGGAAGTAAAATAAATATGGCACTTCGCACAGAAATGGCCGAAGCTGCTGCGAATATTTTATTGGATGTAAATAATCACGTTAATAAAACTTATGAAATCACTTCAGGACAATCTTATTCGTTCTCACAATTAGCAGGAATTGTAAGTGTGGCAAGCGACAAACAAATCAGGTATGCCGATTTACCTCTGGATAGCTGGCAGGAAGGTTTGTCGAAAGATCCTATCCCAAATGATGTGAAGGATTTCCTGGTAGATAATGCACGGTCCATTACAAAGGGTTCACTGGATTATACTGATGTGGCGCTTGAAAACCTCCTGGGAAGAAAACCACAGGACCTTGCTGGTTACATCTATCAAACCGTAAACAATTCAAACAAATAAATCAAACAATAAACCTCAACAAAAAAGATCATGAAAAAAATTATTCTCCTCGCTTCAACGGTAATCACACTTTTTGCTTTTACCACGCTGACCAATTGGAAATCGGACAAAGCGCATTCGCAAATGGGTTTTTCTATTACCCACCTTGGTATTTCTGAAGTTAACGGTTCTTTTAAAAACTTTGATGTGAACATCACCAGTTCAAAAGACGACTTTAGTGATGCGGTGGTCGAAGCCACAGCCGATATAGCTTCTATTAATACCGGCATAGAAATGAGAGATAAGCACCTGGCTGGTCCCGACTTCTTCAATGCGGAAAAAAACCCCAGGTTGACTTTTAAAAGTACTTCCATTACACCTGCAGGTAAAAACAATTACAAACTGGCAGGCAATCTTAACCTGAATGGCGTTACTAAACCGGTAACATTGGATCTGTGGTACCGTGGTACCATTGAAAATCCTATGTCAAAAGCACCGACTTCCGGATTCCAGGTAACCGGAACTATCAAGCGTTCTGATTTTAACCTGGGCGCCAGCTTTCCTGCTCCAATGTTAAGCGATGAAGTAAAAATTAAAGCTGACGGAGAGTTTGCAAAACAATAATTACAAAAATCAGGGCTGCATTAAAACAGCCCTGCTTATAAACATAACCTAAACAGAGTAACACATACTAACCATGAAAAAGATAGTTTTCACTTTAACCACCCTTGTTGCATTAGCCTTTGTATTTGCATTTACACTACCCTCTAACTGGTCGATTGCACCTAGATACAATATCAGTTTCACGACCAGTGGCGTAAGTGGCATTTTTAAAAAGTTTGACGGTAATATTGTTTTTGATGAACAGAATATAGGTGCTTCCAAATTTGATGTAACCATTGATGTAAACAGTATTAATACAGGTAATGGTATGCAAAACAAACATGCTAAAGGCAGTGATTGGTTTGATGCTGCCAGGTATCCTTCTATTAAATTTAGCTCGCAAAAGTTTATGAAAGTAGGCACGGCGTACCAGGTAACCGGTAACCTTCAAGTGCATGGAATAACAAAGTCTGCTTCTATTCCTTTTACATTTAAACGAGCCGGTAACGGTGGCACCTTCGAAGGTATATTTAATGTAAACAGAAATGATTTTGGAATTGGCAAACCCGCCGGCGAGGTAGGTGATGTAATTAAACTGGTGGTTTCCGTACCCGTCACTAAAAAATAAAATCAACAACGATGTTTAAAAGATCATTATTTCTTGGAATTCTATCTGGCTTGTTTGCCGGCGTAGTTTCCCTGGTGTACCAAAAAGTATATGCTTCTTCACTGGGAGAGGATTTTGCTTCGATTGCAAAGCCTTCAGCAATTATTGCCATTAGCTTGTTTGCCGGCATTGTAGCGGCGCTACTTTATTGGGCATTTAGCAAATGGTTAGGAAATAAGAGCGAGATCGTTTTCAATATAGTTTTAGTAGTAAGTTCCTTTGCCAGCATTTTAGCACCCTTTGCAATGAAGCTTCCGTTTGATATTGAGACACCGGAACTATTTCCAGGACTTATTGTTCCGATGCATTTCTTTCCTGCGCTGGCATGGTTTACTTTAAAACCGTTATTTATTAGATCAGAAAGGGCATATCAAAAAATATTTGCCTGACCAGGCGCCTATGCACGACTCAAAAACAATTAAAGAGGTCCGTAAATCTATTCGCGGGCCTCTTTCTAATTACAGAGCCGCAGGCCATAGCGTTTGTATTGAATTCGCGCATCTTTGCTTTTCTAAATAGGATAATGACGCGAATAGGATTACTATCAGACACACATGGCTATCTTGATGATGCCGTGTTTAAACATTTTGAACAGTGCGATGAAGTATGGCATGGCGGTGATTTCGGAACTATGGCCATTGCAGAGAGCTTAAAAGCATTCAAACCGCTAAAAGGCGTATACGGTAACATTGACGGCTATGATGTACGAAGTGTTTATCCTGAAAAACTTGTTTGGAATTGTGAAGCAGTAACGGTTTACATGACACATATTGGAGGTTACCCCAACCGGTATGCAACCGGCATTAAACAGGAACTCCTCAACAATAAAGCAAAGCTTTTTATAGCCGGGCATTCCCATATTTTAAAAGTGATCTATGATGACAAGATTAATTGCCTGCATATGAATCCAGGTGCTGCGGGTAAACAGGGGTGGCATAAGGTGCGGACCCTGCTTCGCTTTACCATTGACGGGTCTAACATTAAAGATTGCGAGGTTATTGAGTTAGCAGCCCGCTAT
>DAIQPL010000373.1:0-3857 GCA_036787395.1 Flavisolibacter sp.
TCCTAATTCGGGAGAAATATTTTCAGTGAGTGTTTTCTATAAACATTTCACCGATCCTATCGAGCAAATAAACCTGGGTAATGACGTTTTGGGTTATGATAATGCTGCAAATGCAAACGTATATGGAGTTGAAATGGAATTGCGGAAACGTTTGAATTTTGTAAATAGTGCCTTCTTCGAAAGATTGGTTTTCTATTCCAATGGAGCTTATATGAGTGGCTCTGTAAAATATCCGTCACTAACTGTAAATAGCCTTTTACAGGGACAGTCACCTTATTTGCTCAATGGTGGACTTAGCTACAGCACTGACAATGATAACCTATCGTTTAATGTGCTGTACAATAGAATTGGGCAGAGGTTAAAATTCAGAGGAGTAATGGCCCAATCCGGCCAGGCTTCTGGCAATAACATCTTTGAAAATTCAAGGGATATATTAGACTTCCAGGTGAGTAAGAAATTTATGAACAACAAGTTTGAAGTAAAGTTTACCGTGAGTGATCTGTTAGGGCAACCGTATTCATGGTATTATAAATACGATGCCGATCCTTCAAAAACAAATTATGATGCTTCAACTGACAGGGTTCTTAATAGTTACAAGTACGGAACAAGTATGTCTTTGAAACTCCGTTATAGTTTCAAATAACATTTTGGTAAACCTGTGGTAACAATTTCCTAACAACATGCAGATAGTTTCGCCGTGCAAATTAAAATCTATGAATAAAAGAAGTTTATTAGTTCTGAGCTTATACGGATTGATCGCCTTTAGTGCATGCAAAAAAAGTGATAATAACACAGATATCGGCACAGGCAACAATCCTCCTCCCGCAGGAAGCACAATTGACGTAAGAGGTGTGATCAAAACAAACACCAGCTGGAAGAAGGATTACAAGTATCGTTTGCGTGGATATGTGTATGTAACCGATGGCGCAATTCTTTCGATTGAACCAGGAACTCAAGTCGTTTCAAACAAGGACTCTGCAGGAGTTCTTGTAATATACCGTGATGCTCAAATTAGTGCCATTGGAACCGCTACCGATCCAATTGTGTTTACTTCAAATGAAACTAACAAAGCGCCTGGCGATTTGGGTGGTATTGTAATAGCAGGACAAGCAACGGGCAATGGTAACCACTCGGTAATGGAAGGAGGTTTAGATCCGGCTTACAGTGCTTTTGGCGGTAGCAATGATGCACATAGTTCGGGTACGGTTAAATATGTTCGAATTGAATATGCAGGCAAAGCAGTGAATCCGGGTGATGAAGTAAATGGTCTATCACTTTATGGTGTTGGTAGCGGAACAACCATTGATTATGTAGAAGTGCTTCGTGGGTTAGACGATGCTTTCGAATTTTTTGGTGGTACTGTAAATCTTAAACACCTCATTGCTTACAATAATGCCGATGACGATTATGATATGGATGACGGTTTCCGGGGAAAAATTCAATATGCTATTTCTGTCAAGGACAAAGCTTTTACCGATAACAAGGGAACCAGCGGCGATGTTTCCAATAATTTCGAAGTAGATAATGTAAATCCTGCAAATGGTTTTTTGTTGACAAGAGCTCCTATTACTTTTCCTGTAATGTCAAACTTTACATTAATTGGTCCTAATAATGCATCGGGTACATCAACTGATTATGGTTGGAGTATGCGTTGGAGGAGAGGTGCCAAATTTATTTTGGCTAACTCAATTGCTCTTGGTGGACAAAAGGGCGGGATGCGTTTGCAGGAAGATTCGACTATTGCTTACTATGTAAGAGGGGCAAGCGCATTTTACAATAACCTTATAAATGCGGTTACCAACAATATTGACCTGGAAACAGGTAAAACCTTGTCTGGTGGTACCACTTACCATTTAAATAGTATGACTACATTAACCACCGGTACATATAAAACAACATTTTTAGCTGCTGCAGCTGATGCAAAACTTACTGATCCTTTTAATAACTCAGCCCCTAATTTGAAACCGGTTACGGGTTCGCCTGCACTAACCGGAGTACTATTTGACTATGGTACGTTGAGTGATGCTTTCTTTGATAAAGTTTCCTTCAGGGGAGCTTTGGATGCCACTAACGACTGGACAACAGGTTGGGCTGTTTGGAATAAATAATCTCTATTTCTGTATTTTTTAGAGTTCCTATATAAGGCGAGGCTTTTCTAAGCTTCGCCCTGCTTTTTAAAGTTGTATTCACAACAACGGGACAAGCGGGATTAATAATTACATAATGGATAGAATATTGGAAGTTCACATGGTTTGTGTTCTTTTGCATGATTGGTCAACGTTCATATAGTAACATTTCTGTGTTCAAACCGCTGCTTTTGTGGCGGTTTTGTTTTTATTTGGTGATGATTTGCACGTTGAGCTGGTACTTTTAACTACAAAGAGTTTTAGTGCTTGAAGTAAGTGATGTCTACGAAGCTTGATACTCCAAATGTTCTTTTATTGTAAAAAAATAATTACCAGATGCGGTATCTGGGTTTCAAAAATCAGTCAGGCTAATAAAGATTCGCTGCATGCGATTTAGTCAAAACTCTTAAGCTGCTAAATAAAAGTGCAAAAAGCTCGGACGGATTTAAATTGTTTGAATCGTTGACTTCAATCGTCAAAGAAAAGTTTTCTTTCTTAGATGATAATGCGAGCAAATTATCCTTCAGAAGATATTGGGATTTTTTATCCTCCATTATTGCGATACCCGAACGCCAGTTTTTTTCCGGGTACATCTCGCCTGCAACAATACTATATTCAGTCCTCAATATATATTTGTTTTGCAGGAATCCGACCCTCTCAATAAAAAACAATCTTTTATCACCCGCGGTGAGCCGAAAAGATTTAACCTGTTCATTGTATTTTATTTCTGCGTTGCATTCATCCTCTTCCATTTTCCAAAAATGAAGTTGGTTAGTTGAGTGTGTAAGCGACCATCTCATAAAATGTTGATTTAAAAAAGTAGAAAAAAATACAACTATTTTATCGGTCAGTACCGGCTGTTCATAATTTGTTCATATTAACTCAATCCGGAACAGTTAATTAGACACAAATAAAGAGAGAATGTATAAAAACGCTTTGATGGAAATGTAGGTAATTACAACTTAGGCAGAAGTTTTATTCGAAAGAGGTAAAATATAGTAAGCAAAGTATTGAAAAACCAGCGGCTAAGTGAGGCCTGAAAACATAAAAAAACTGCCTGCAAATGCAGGCAGTAACTCTCTTTTTTAAACATCTGAATCCCGTACCACCGTTCTTTTTTCGACAACCCTGTCGCTGGAGCTTCTGCTACCACTTGTTAATGCAACCAGTAAAAGAATAAATATAGCGGCACCAACGATCCACACCCATGGGGAAGCATACCAATTACTACCGTTACCTTTATTAATATCTACATCAACTTGTGCAGTTTTTTCCTGTGCAAACAATAAAATATTTGTCCACACTGCCAATAAGGTTAAATACGCTTTTTTCATAACTACCGTTTTTTTAACTGTAAAAAAAATAGTGCCATTCCTTGCATGAGGTTGCTTTATGGTTAAAAAAAATCCCGCTTATAGCGGGATAACTAAACGCAGATGAATGTTTTACTGAACTGTAAAGCTGATGTCCATATTACCCCATAGAAGGTCAACCACCCCGGATTTGTCCATCGTGTAGGTAAGTTTTTCCTGAGTCTTATCAGTGGTTTTAACCCTGGCCGGAACTCTTAATGCATCCTTATCCTTGTTATCAGAATACTGTGTCCCCCAAATTTGATAAGCGTTATTGAAAATAAGTGTATAGCCGGCCTCCGTCCATAGTCCAAATAAAGAATATTTCCCGGCAGCTAATTTTTGTCCATTAATAGTTACATCCTTGTCTGTTTCAAAA
>DAIQPL010000110.1:0-11838 GCA_036787395.1 Flavisolibacter sp.
CTCTTTCAAAAGAAAACAGGAGGCCTTTTGAATGCAAAAGATCCAATCCTTTGGGTTCCCTTCTGCACCTGAAAAAATATCCTTCCGTGATAGGACTGATCTGGTCGATGGTGTTGGTGTATATAGCAGCACATTCCCTGCAAAGCACGTGGACCTTTATCAACATTGAACGGTTTAACTGGTCGGAACAAAAACTGGGTTTGTCGCTTGGTGTAGTAGGCGTGATGACTATGATTGTACAAGGAGGATTGATCCGTTATATCAATCCAAGGCTTGGTAACGAACGAAGCGTTTATATTGGTCTTGCTATTTACTCTATAGGTATGCTGGCTTTTGCATTTGCCACGCAAAGCTGGATGATGTTTGCCTTTATGGTTCCTTATTGCTTAGGAGGTATTGCAGGTCCGGCGCTGCAGGCAATTTTAGCAGGACATGTTCCACCAACTGAACAGGGCGAACTGCAAGGTGCCTTAACCAGTATGATGAGCGCTACTTCTATTGTAGGTCCATTGGTGATGACAAACCTGTTTGCTTATTTCACGAAGCCGGGAGCGCCGGTTCATTTTTCGGGTGCTCCCTTTTTGCTGGGATCAATTTTATTAATGGGAAGTGCAGTAGTGGCGTATATGGTGTTAAGGAAAGAGAAGGAGATAGCATAAGATACTTGTACTTAGCTGTGTGCTTTCTAAGCGATGACGAGTACAATGCAATGGCAATTACATGTAACCTGGATAAGTTAAGGTTTCACGCAGAGGCGCAGAGGACGCAGGTGAACTTCTCTATCTCTGTGTTCCCAGCGCCTGTGCGTGACATCAATCTGCGGCTAAGTATAATTGCGTTGATGTTACTAGGTTTCCAGCAAATAAAATGGTTCTTTGCCGCTCTTATGCAATATGGGTATGGATACGTTATAAACCTGTACACCATCTGATGTATGTCCTTCCAGCGTACCAAGATGTGCGTGCCCGTGGAAAGCCGCCAGTACTTTATGACGGTTCAGAGGTTCTGCAAGGCGGGAGCAACCAAGGAAGGGAAACAGAGACTGCGGCTCACCCATCACTGTTTCTTTGATGGGAGAATAGTGCAGCACGGCAATTTTTTTAATATCCCTTTGTTCTGCATCCAGTCGTGTAAGAGCACGGTCGAGGTGAAGGGCTTCATCTACCGCTTCCTGTACAAAGGCCTTCATGGCGCCTTCTCCGAAAAACGAAAGCATTTGCTTGTCAAATCCACCACCAAAGCCTTTTACACCGGCAAAGCCTATATTGCCAATTACTATAGCTTCCCCATCCAGGATATGAACGCCTGCTTTCAATAAAATCTGGCGGATGAGTTTATGTCTTCCTTTTTCATAATCATGATTACCTAATACTGCTACAACAGGAACCGCGCAGGCTTTTAATTCTTCGGCCAGAACCTGGGCTTCCATTTCATCACCCGTGTCTGTAAGGTCTCCGGCAATTACCAAAACATCAGCCCTGGCAGAAACTTCTTTAAAGAAATCGGTCCATTTGCCTTTGTCACCTTCCTTTACATGTACATCAGCTACGGCCGCTATTCTTGTTTTTTTAGTTTCCTCCATTTTTCAAACCGTTTTAATAGTATAGGTTTTATAATCCCATTCTTTAATGTCAATCTCGTATTGGGTCTGATCAATCATAGGGCCGCGGCAAACTTTTTCAAAAGCAGGAGGGAGGTCGTATTGCTCATGGGCTCTTCGCATCAGTTCATCAAATAACCACCTGGGAATGATATCATGATATTCCGATGGATACACAAACTGGAACTGCAATAATTGAGCTAATAAAATATGCCAGTGGGGGTCAAGGTGAAAAAGCAACCGTTTCCAGTCAAAGGTTTTTCCTGTCTTCAATAAAACATGGTTGATATCAGCGCCATCGTATCGTTCGCGGTTCTGCACATATAATTTACAAAATACCAGTTCTTCAGGAGCCAGCAACTTTACGTCCACACCAACAAATCTTGCTCTTGTGGCTCTTTCCAGCCAGCTGTCATCCACCCGGCAAATATTATTGACCGTATCAAAAATGATATCAATGAAATATTCACCTTTATAAACTTTAGCCAGCCAGCGTACATCGTAAAGATCAGTCCGGTAACCCTTGTCGGCGAAAAACTTTAAAATTTTTGGATAATCGCTTGGCTTACAAAAAATATCAAGGTCCTTGGTATCCCTGTAGATTCCTGTATAGTGAAACATGGCAAAAGCGCCTCCCAGCATAAAGGGCGAGCCGTTTTCATTGAGCAGGTCTAAAGCTTCTTTGTAAAATGCATGTGCTTCCTTTCGTTGCTCTTCTGTTACTATCATAGCTTCATTTTAATCTTCTAAAAACATCCTGTCTGGAACTGATCCTTGCGGCAGGCTAAGCTTGCTACAACATAAAAAGAGCGTGCCAACAACTTAGATAAAGCGAGCAAATAGAAGCTAAGAAAACAATGCGCTAACTATCAATCATTCACTGTCACGCATCACGCCGGTAAAAAACCAACTCAACCCAAAAACTTAAAACCTAAAACTTAAAACCTAAAACTCTAAACTCTATAGCAAATCGCATTGATATTCATTCCTGCGCCTACAGAAGCAAATAAAATGATATCGCCTTTGTCCAGTTGATGGCCTTCTGTTTTTCCTTTAAGGGTTAGGTCATATAAAGTAGGAATGGTAGCTACAGAACTATTGCCCAGCCAATGAATAGTCATGGGCATAATATCTTGTGGAATATTACTGACGTCATATAGTTTGTAAAGAACTCGAACAATGCCTTCATCCATTTTTTCATTAGCCTGGTGAATAAAAATTTTTTTCAGTTGGTGAATATCAACGCCGGCTTTATCTAGACATTCCTTCATTGCTTCGGCCACGTGCTTTATAGCATACTCGTACACTTTACGTCCTTTCATTTTGATATAACGTATAGCTGGATCACTACCTGGGAAATTAGATTGCCCTAAAGAAATATAATAAGCTTCATCGGTACAATGACTCAAAGCTGCCGAAGACAGGATACCACTATCGCTTTCTTTATATTCAATAACCGTTGCACCTGCACCATCGCTGAAGATCATGCTATCCCTGTCATATTTATCCAGCACCCGCGATAAGGTTTCTGCACCAATGACAAGCGCCTTCCTGGCAACACCTGCTTTAAAGAAAGCATCGGCCTGTATCACTCCCTGCACCCAACCGGGGCAACCAAATAAAACATCATATCCAACACAATAAGGATTACGGATCTTTAGATTGTGCTTAACCCTGCTGGCAAGCGCAGGCACTGCATCGGTTTGAATAGTATGCTTGATGACATTTCCAAAATTGTGGGCGACAATAATCTGGTCCAGTGTTTCGGCATCAATGCCACTATCTTCTATAGCTGTGTTTGCTGCAATGGTTGCAATATCAGATGCATTCAGGTCAACGGAAGCATAGCGTCTTTCAGCAATGCCTGTAATCTGGCGGAACTTTTCTACTACTTCCTGGGGTGCAGTTTCAATTTTCTGGTGATCTTCCGCATAAAAATGTTGTGCTGTAAATTCCCTGTTATTGACAATTTCTGTTGGGATATAACTCCCTGTGCCTGTTATAACGGTTTTAGGCTGCATAGTAAAATGTCGCTATCAAACAGCAACTGTTTAATTCAAATATAGAAAAATAAAGAGGATAAGAATTTACACCAGTGGCATTGAATAAAAAGTTCATTTGAAAGTGCAGAAGTCTTATGCAAAATCATTTATGAAAGCGGTGTTATGGCCTTCAACTTAACTTTACATCAAATAACTGCCATGAAATCCTTTCTATTTTTCTTACTTGTTGTAACCGGTTTTGGAGCATCTGCACAACAAACACAAAAGCCCCCGCTTCATGGTAAGAATTGGATGGCCATTACTGGTAAACCACTTGCTGCAGAAGCAGGAGCGATGATCTTTCAAAAGGGAGGCAACGCGGTAGACGCTGCCTGCGCCATGCTTGCTGCCACTTGCACCATGTGGGATGTGTTAAGCTGGGGCGGAGAAACACAGGCATTGATCTATAACCCAAAAACAGGAAAGGTGATTGGCATAAATGCATTAGGTGTGGCACCAACGGGCAGCACTGTTCAATTTTTTAAGAGTAAGGGTATGAACTATCCACCAGAGTATGGACCGTTGGCAGCTGTGACGCCGGGTACACCGGGTGGCTTATGCACAATGCTGGCGGAATATGGAACTATGAGTTTAAAGGACGTACTAGGTCCCGCCATACAATTAGCGGACGGATATCCTATAGAAGCCCAAACTGCAAATAGTATTGAAAAAAATAAGGACAGCATAAAACGGTGGCCCTACTCAAAATCTGTTTTTCTAACCCATCCCGGCCAACAAAGGGAAGCTCCGGAAGCTGGTGAGATTTTCCGACAAGCGGAGCTTTTTCAAACGCTCCAGAAAATAGTAGACGCAGAACAACAGGCGTTGAAAAAAGGAAAGAACCGTAAAGAAGCCATTTATGCAGCATATGACCGTTTTTATAAAGGCGATATAGCACAGGAGTTTGTCCGTGGCTGCCAGGAGCAAGGGGGTTTAATAACCATGGAAGACCTGGCTAAATGGAAGGTGATACAGGAAGAACCTTTGAAGGTGAATTATAAAGGTATTGACGTTTATAAACTATCACAATGGACACAGGGACCTATGCTTTTGCAGTCGCTGAACATCCTTGAAAATTTTGACTTGAAAAGCATGGGTTATAATTCCACACGTTATATACACACATTGTATCAAACCATGAACCTTGCATTTGCCGATCGTGATTTTTATTATGGCGATCCCTATTTTCCACCGGAAGAACCCATAAAAGGTTTGCTGTCGAAAGAGTATGCAAAAGAAAGAGCTAAATCAATTAACTGGACAAAAAATGACTCCAGGGCAGGGCCTGGCGATCCTTATCCTTTTGAAGGGAAGACCAATCCTTATGCTGCGCTACTTAAAAGAGCTACTTCTTTCAGCAATCCAATGGTAAATGAAAGCTACCTCGATCAGTTAAGAAGAGGTACAACGTCAGTAGAAGCAGCCGACAAAGAAGGATGGGTAGTCTCGATTACACCAAGCGGTGGATGGCTGCCTGCATGTATTGCAGGCAAAACAGGAGTGGGAATGAGCCAACGCATGCAAAGTTTTGTGTTGGATGCTGCGCTAAATCCTTTCAACGTAGTAGAACCTGGTAAAAGACCGAGGGTGACCTTAACACCCACAATGGCGTTGAAAGATGGCAAACCATTTTTATCTTTTGCGGTGCAGGGCGGTGATACGCAGGATCAGAACCTGTTGCAATTTTTTTTAAATGTTGTTGAATTTGGAATGACGGTACAGGAAGCAACCGAAGCGGCGAATATTAATACCAACCAGCTCTATCTTTCCTTAGGTGGCGAGGATCGCAAACCAAAACCAGGGTCCATTTTGCTAAATTCTGTTACACCAGACTGGATACGAAAAGAACTAAAGCAAATGGGATATACCCTAACATTTGAAGAACGAACTTCAGGGCCTATCAATGCTATTTATTTTGACTGGAAACATGGTAGCTTCTGGGGAGGGTCAAGCAATCATGGTGAAGACTATGGAATAGCCTGGTGACGGTGCAAAGGAATTCCATTCTCTTCACTGTGAAAAGTTGAACTCTTGCTTTCAGTGTCAGGTCTATGCAGGACTGGTAATCAGGAAATAAAGTGTTGCTACAAAGAAGGCCATGAAAAGAAGGGAAAGGAAAAGGTTGCGGACAAGAGATACGGTGTTGGGTGTGGTCAGCTTTCTGAGAGTGGCTTTCATTAGATTAGTCTTTAATTAGGATGAATTGGAAATTCAAGATAATACAAGGGCATGAAATTCCAAATTTTTGGTAATAAAAAACTTCGCCCTACTTTTTCAAAAGCAATTTGGATAATTGAAGCAAATTTAGCCTGATGCTTAAGCGGTGACTCTTATAAAAAGTAAGGCACCTATATTGATCATATACAAAGAACCAATAAATAAAAAAGCCTTTCATTTTTCTGAAAGGCTTTTTTATTTTTAATTAAAGACTTAGGCTTTTACTTTAATTACCGGCATCAATTTATAGTTGCCGTTTTCTTCCAATATAGATAAGTCGGCATCGAAATCAAATGTGAACGTGTTAAGCGTTTCGTTTAACTCCTTATCGACTTTCAATTTAAGGCCGGAAGATTCAGCACTTGGAGTATCCATGTCATGTCGAACTCCGTTTTCATCTACAACATAATTGCCTGGGCCAAGGATGAAACGTACTTCTTTTAATACGCCATCAGGCACATTGTCCTCTGCAAGCACCATAGTCACCCCGTTTTGCAGGTCGAGCAAATTAACTGTGGTGTCTTTTGACTGGACTGTGATCCATGAATCCTCTTCGGTGTTGATTTTTACCTGTATGCCCTTCATATGAATATTTACAGAATCAAGGGCGGTAGGATTGTCAGTCAGCAAAAATTTCAAAGGAACTGTCTTTTCACTTTTACTGCAGGACAACATAAAAAAACAAATACCTAAAACAAGAGAAAAAAAGCGAATGGATGTTTTCATAGAGATGTTATTTGATGGCTAAAATATATTTTTAGGAGGATAGCGTTTATGCATTAGTACTCTGATTTAAGAGTGGTTTTACTTTTAACCATTACCGTAATAATACCAAAGGCAGTACTTAAAAGATTAAAGGCTTCATATAACGAAGCCTTTAAGTAGATACGTCGTAAATCCCCGAAAGGTCATACTTCAGCCACTTCGTGCTGAACCAGTTGCCGGCTGTATTCTTTTACTGTAGTCAGATTTATTGGAAACAGGTTCAACGTAGTATCCATTCGCACTTTGGCTCCCCCGGCATACGTCAGCATGAGGGCAGCAAAAGAGCGTTGTAAGGAATCCTGTGCAGTATTCGCCTGGGCACGGAGGGTTTCTTCGGGGACATGATGTAATTCAAAAGAATTTTCCTTTTGTTCCTCAAACAGGTGTACTACTTCCAGGGGAGATAAAGCCTCGGGTCCGCCAAGGTCTATGATGCTATTTTTTGCTGTTTCATTATCTAAAGATGCAACAGCAAATGTTGCCACGTCCTTTACAGCAATCCAGGATATTTTCTCCTCACCCGTTCCATAAATAGTAGCTGTATTGTTAGCCGCGTCAAAACCTAAATGAGGACTCAACCATATTTCCATAAAAAAAGTAGGACGAAGGATTGTATAATTCATGCTGCTTTCTATAATTCTCCTTTCTACTTCCCGTTTGGCATCCTGCAGTGGAAATTTTTCAGGAGATTCCAGGAATGAAATAAAAATAAACTGTGTTGCCCCTGCGTCCTTTGCTGCATCCACTACATTTAATTGGCCTTGTTTGTCCACCGTCTCAATAGAGTCCCCTTCACTGCGGGAAACAGTAGAGGAGACAGTAGAGATCACGGCCCCCACATCAGCAAAAGCCAGGTCGAGTGTGATCCTTTCTTTTATATCACCAATTACAGTTTGTACCCCCATATCTCTTAGCGTTTTTACCTTAACAGGATCGGAGGTGGAGCGGATCAATCCTTTTACATTTTTATTTGCAGCAACCAGTTGCCGGCAGATTTCAGTTCCCAGGAAGCCGGTAGCCCCTACTACCATAACAGGTTTCGAATTTTCCATATTCATATGTTTAGTGTTGAAGGAAAACCAGGGGTGCAGATGTGGTTGTTCGCAGGACTTTTAAAGATAAGAAATCAAAAGAAACTAATTCCCGCCAACTTAAAGGCTTTAGGATAACGCCAGTTCGCAGTCCAGTATTGAGGTAGCATGGTGCAATTTCTACCAACTCTTACTTTCAATGAAGTTCAGGATGCAAAAAGCTAAATCTATGAAAACGAATCATTGGAATGCAAGCCTTGCAAGGGATACAAAGGAATAGGTTTCCATGTTGCATAGAACAATAAGGGCCTACTTCTTTCTCGCTGCTATGATCAGGCGCTTTGAAGTTTTAGAATCGTACTTGCTTAGTTCATAGTTACCATACAGATTTACTATTTGCAATCCGTTGGAATGAAACAACTCTTTAAAATCTTTTAAACGCAGTTTGGCTACCTGTTCAACATATTCCAATGGCCGTGCGGCCTGTACGTCATGGATTGCTATTCTTTTGTAGATAAAACGGTCATCTGACCAACGGTTAATATGATACCAAACCCCATCAATTTCTTTTTCTTCCACAGCTATTATATGTTCTTCCGTGTATTGAACATTCAAATAATCGATCAACAATAATCCCCCGGGCTTTAACGCTGCCGACATGTTGCTAACCACTTGGTTGTTTTCGGTAGCATTTTTAAAATAGCCAAAGGAAGTAAAGAAATTAAATACATAGTCAAACCTGTTTTTTCCAAAAGGAATACGCATGTCATGTTGCCTGAACTGCAACGATGAAGATTCAAATTTCCTGGCCTCCCTTATACTGGAAAAAGCAAGGTCAAAGCCGGTTACATTATTTCCTTTGGAAGCCATGTATTTGCTATGTCTTCCTGCTCCACAGCCTACATCCAGCATCGAAGATTTATAAGCAGGCTGCAATTCGTCTATAAGGGCATCAATAAAGTTTTTTGCTTCCGTCTCATCACGATTGCAATATAACTGATGATAATATTTTGAATCAAACCAGGATTGAAACCAGGGTTGTTTTTCAATAATAATTTTAGGAATTGAGTTCATGGCTATTGATTTAAGAGAGTTGTGCAATTTTTTTTCTTTCAATAAAGAGAGAAGGCTGACGAACGAAAGCGGCAATCCATGTTAGTGCAAGCGGCATAAACGGTGCAGCTAACATGTGATAAGGAATCTCTGCAGCCATAGCACCACCGAAATAGGCTGTGAGTAAAAGCAATCCAAGCTTACTTGTTTTAGATAAGCCAAATAATAAGGCGAATGCAATTTCCAGAGTGCCTAATAATTTAACGTAGGGATGAAGACCCATTTCTGTGAAGTGAGGCAGCATGGGATGATAGCCCGTAATTTTTAATAGCCCACTAATCATTAGAATGACTATTACGAAAAAAGTTGGAATCATTTTTAGAACTGGTTTTTTCCTGTTGCACATAATTGTATTTTTTGTTTAACAATGGTGCAAAGTACCAGTGACAAAAATCCACCAGCGTTGACCTATGTCAAGAACGAAAAAGGGGTCCTATTTTTTTAAAGACCATTTTTTGCGAACACGGCTGAGTGTTTCAGGTGATACACCCAGGTAAGAGGCCAGCATGTGTTGGGGCACACGTTGTGCAATAGAAGGATAGGTGTGTAAAAAGTTTTGGAACCGCTCTTCCGCGGTAGCTGTTAAAGTGGCAATAATACGATGGTCCTTGGCTGCAGCGTGTCTTTGAATTCCTGACTGGAAGGAAGCAGCAAAGCCAGGGATGGTGGCCATTAGCTTTTGGTGAGAGGGCAGGTCAATCAGCAATATATCTGACGGCTCGATTGCGTCCATAAAATAAAGTGATGGTGTTCCATTAACGATGCTATTGGTATCGGTAAGCCACCAGTTCTCCGGTGCAAATTGTATTATATGTTCTTTGCCTTTATTGTCTACTACATAACTTCTTAAGCAACCTGTAGCAATGAAGGCTCCGTATTTTGCTATTTCTCCTTCTCTTATCAGCAATTCCCCTTTTTTAAGGTGGCGGGGAATAAAGAGGCTTTGCATGGAGTTTACCTGCTCTGGCGTAAGCGTCATCCGTTGTTCAAAATAAGCTTGCAGAACTTCGAACATGTAAGATTGTTCTTACTAAATTAATCCATTTAACGGTCTCAATTTTATATCGCCGATCGCTGTTCTAACCGTAAAATATTTCTGATTTTAGTGACAGGAAATTTTCAAATAAATGAGCGGCCTGCTTCATGGCCTTTTGCCTCAACGCTTTTCCTGTTTTAAAGAATACCGTCTCTATGACAAGCTTGTCTTTTTTAATGGTTCGTTTCCATATGCCTTCCACTTTCCCATTTACAAGAATAACAGGTTTAAAGATACCGTTGCCCGATATTGAGTTTTTGAGATAAGCGGGTTCAAGTGATGCAGCCCGGTCTTTATAGCTAATAATAAATTCATCATAAGAAGGGAGTAAGTGAATTGTTTTGGGGTAACTCTTCAACATCGATCCTGAATTATGAAACCAATAAACTGTTTGTCCGCATTTATCCTGTGTTAATCCTGGTTTCACCATTTCAAGACCAGACCTGGCATTGGTTATAGAAAGGCCAGACCACCAGGCGAAATCAGCTAAGGTAGCTGGTCCATGGCTGGTGAAATATCGTTTGGCCAACGCAGCTAATGCCTCTTCTTTTTTTAGATTATTTACCGGTGGCACCTTTTCATCGAGCAAGGCATAAGTGAATTGTTTGCCACGCATTGGTCCGTTACAAACAATGCCATCTAATTCTGCCCGAAGCATGAAATGTGCTGCTCTCAGGTTATTTGTAAAAATGCCTTTCTTTTCGAGAATAGCCATAAGTTCGGAACGGGTAAGTTGTTTGCCCTGCAATGATTTTTCAATAATCTTGTTGCTTTTTTTAAGAGTAGGCTCGTCCAGTTCCAATTGCCGGTTCATAAAAGAAGCAGCAACTTTGATAGTGGGAGCAGTAAGTTCAAGCATCCAACGAATGTCATCTGCTGAAACAAAATGCCATGTGGGACGAAGGACGTGTGTCCGTATAATATCTCCCCTGTCTAAAGCCTGCTCAATCGATTCATTTGTACTGCCCGGCTGCCGAATACCAATGGCCCACTTAGCCATTGCATAATCCTGTGCCTGCACAGCACTTAACCACGATACCAATTGTTTGGGAGTTTTAAATTTGGTATCAACCAGTTGCTGATTTTGCAAACGCATGGTAGCAATCTCTTGTGCGTTCATGGCAGTGTAATCATTTCATTTGGTGGCACGGGAGTAAACTTTATTTTATACGGCATAAGAGCTTCTTTAAAAAGTGAACGGGCTGAATGTGAATTCACTTAGATCAGGTAGATACTTTTTCTTTCTTGCTGATTCAAAATCATAAATTATCCTATACACTTCATTAAAAAAAGGATAACCAATCTTGTCATACTCATATTTGTCATCGTTCAATATGCCATCTGCATTTACATAAATAACGGCGGACAACATAAACTCGATACCCTTCTTAAAATCAGCAACGTATGCTGCATCTGTTAAAAAACCATAGGACCAACCAGGCTTGTTAAAGATCCGGATAAAGGATGGAACTTTTTGTTTGCCTGCTTTATAGAAAAATTTGGTGTAACTGTCAAAGAATTCCGTAGTATCATAGGTGGGATATTGGCTTTCAAATGGACAGGCAGACATGTAATGTTGTAAAAACTTGTAATCATCGGCAGTTAAATGAAAACGTTGTTCCTGAGGAATGGATTCGGGGAACAGGACGCTTTGCACCATTTTTTGCAGATCTTCCAGCGGAAGGTTATTGTGCGTGGTAAAATCCATTGGGGCGTTAATTAAGCTATCATTACGATCATAATGTGCACGGCCAATGAGAAGTTTTCGGCTGAAATCAAAATTTATAGTGCTATAAGCTGCTGGCTGAAGATAGATCAGTTGGCCATCTTTCATAAAACGAATGGGGTTGGTATGCCGGTTCTCTTCCTGAGTCATCGGTACAAAACGGCGGGTGATACGGACGTCCTCGTATCCTTTTTCACGCAGCATTTCATTCAATATTTGCTGACCTGTAAATTCGTATAAACGGTTGTAGGCATCGTTATCACTTACCAGGAATATTTTGCGGATGTATTGTGCCACAGACGGGAAGC
>DAIQPL010000111.1:0-11781 GCA_036787395.1 Flavisolibacter sp.
TAGAAGATATTCTTTCCATAAAATATACAAGAACAGTGGGTTCGGAAATTGCACAGCAATATGCGCAGCCCAACAGTACTTATTCTTCCGGCGGTTATGGCTCTTTTTATGGCTTGCCAACCTACCCACTTTTAAGAGACTGGGATCCTCAGGACCTGCGTTACCAGTTTAATATTTATACTTCCTATCCAAGCAAACCTAGCGGAGCGATTGTTCAGGCTCCGGCAACAGCTCCTTTATTGTTTGGCAAGTTTAAAGATCCTGGTTTTGCACCTACACATGGTAATGACTATCCCATTTATCGCTTTGCAGATGCCTTATTAATTTATGCCGAAGCAGCCAGCCAGGCTGCTGGGGGCCCGACAACACTTGCTCTGGAACGATTGAATATGATACGCAGAAGGGCTTATGGAAAAGATCCTAATATTCCATCCACCGTTGATTATACTATGGCTACAGCTCCCACACAAGCAGCGTTCAGAGACCTGGTATTAAAGGAAAGGGCTTATGAATTTTTGTGCGAAGGCAAACGATGGTTTGACCTTGTAAGAACCAAAACGGTGAAGCAGGTAGTTAAGAATGCGAAAGGCATTGACGTGCCGGATTTTTTCCTGCTTTTTGCTATTCCAAAAAACGAGATTGATAACAACCCGGATATAAATCCGGCAGATCAAAACCCGGGATACCAATAGCACTAATTAATTAACGGAGCAGAACGTTAGTCATTCCTTTACAAATTCGGTCCGTGAACAACTCTTAAAAGCATAGTACGGCTGCGGCTGTACTATGATTTATTGTCATTTTATAAAGTAATAGTCATCGAATTACTGATAGCATCACTTTTATTTAGCAATAAATACTTGCTTAAGAATTCAATTGTTATTAACAACTATGAAATCCCAAATTGGTTTCAACCATGGAAGTCAATGATTATTTGTATAACAAAGCCACTGTTCTCGCTGAAGCATTATACCATCGTGAATGAACTAACTTCAGGTACTAATCAATGTTATTGGATGGAATGGCATTTAACAAGTATGCAGGGAAAGCTTTTATTTAATTGAACAGAATGGTGCATCCGCAAAAGTTTTTAGGCATTGAAATTGGTGGAACGAAGCTTCAAATTGTTTGTGGCCATGCCGACGGCACCTTGCTTGCAACACACCATTTTGCAGTGAATAAAAAAGAAGGCGCAATTGGTATTCGAAATTTCATTGAAAAAGTTCTAAAAGAATATACAAGAGATCAAATTGCTGGTATTGGCGTTGGTTTTGGAGGTCCGGTGAACCATTTAACAGGAAAGATCGAGACTTCCTTTCATATTGAAGGCTGGTCTGGCTTTGCCATCAAAGATTGGTTAACGTCTCTTATTGCTGTTCCGGTTTTTATTGAGAACGATGCAAATGTTGCCGCACTTGGTGAAGCAGTGCATGGTGCAGGACAAGAGTTTACTAGGGTCCTGTACATAACACTGGGTAGCGGTGTTGGTGGCGGGTTGGTAATTGACAAAAAACTTTATCATGGTAATATTCCGGGCGAAATTGAGATAGGGCATATACAAATGACCCGTAATGGTACAACTTTACAGGACCTTTGTTCGGGTTGGGCAGTAGATGAAAAAATAAGAGTTGCAATTGCAGCAAATCCGCAGGGAGTATTGGCGAAATTGGTTGATGGCAGGAAAACTTCAGAGGCTATATTTTTAATTGATGCCCTAAAAGCAAATGATCCAATTGCCCAACAAATTTTTGATCAAACAACAGATGACCTGGCGTTCGGTCTTTCACATGCAGTACATCTTTTACACCCGGAGGTGGTAGTTCTCGGCGGTGGATTATCTTTCTTAGGTGATGTGTTACAAAAAAGCGTAACAAAAAAATTACAACAATACCTGATGAAAGCATTTTCTCCCGGCCCCCAGATGAAATTGTCACAACTTAAAGAAAAAGCGGTTCCTGTTGGAGCTCTTGTTTTGTGTGGTCAAAGTATTTAAAAATCATAAAAAGAAATGGAAGCGTATTTATCACGGTACTTAAAAGCTCATAAAGAAGCATTGGATTTGATTCCATTAGATAAGGTGTCCCGGCTAATTGACCTGTTTGTGAAGGCATGGAAAGAAGACCGCAAAATATTTGTTTTTGGTAATGGAGGAAGTGCAGCCAACGCTTCGCATTTCGTTACCGATCTGGGCAAAGGCGCATCAGATTCCTTGTCCAAGCCGTTTCGATGTATGTCTATCAATGACAATACACCCTGGATGACAGCACTGGGAAACGATTATCATTTTGACGAAGTGTTTTCAAGGCAGTTGAACAATTTCGCTGATGCAGGAGATATTTTGTTTGCCATGAGTGTTAGCGGCAATTCACCCAATCTTGTAGCAGCTGTTGAATGGGGGAAAAAACATGGAGTATATACAGTGGCACTAACAGGTGGTAAACGGGGCAGGTTAGCAGAGCTGGCGGATCTGGCCATCGTGGTTGACTCCACACATTATGGTCGGGTAGAAGATGCACACATGGGTATTTGCCACATGATCTGTTATGCCTTTATGGAAAAAGCAGTAGCCATGCAGGATTAAATTTCAGCTATAAATGGACAAGGCAATCAAATTTGTTTTTGTTTTAAAGAAGGTGCGCATGCCAATAAAAACTATTTCCCTCTTTGCTTTAATATCACTATTCTTTTGTTTTGGGGCTTCTGCGCAGCATGTCCATGAAGGAATGATGTCACTTCCAAAGATCACCGGCATAGAGCCGCAACCTTTACTGGCTCAAGCCTTACGGCTTAAGGAAGCTTTATCTTTTTTAGGCAGTTCGTTATCAAAAGAAGACGAAAGTCGTTTACAACAATTAGGTGAAAAATCATTTACACCAAAAACTGTAGAAGCGATACAAGCAATTCTTGATCCTTATTGCCTGGCTATGGTGAATATTAATCCGGAAGCAAGAGTAAAAGTTGTAAGAGGACCGGCACACGCCAAACTGATGCAAAACGGCTGGACCAGTTTTTTAGTGAAAGTGCATAATGAAACAGGTGTTACTGCACAATTAAAAGCAGAAAGCCCCAATGCTGCGCCAGCCTTACATATATCTACTTTTCAACCACGGGCAATGGAAAAGCATTTGCTTTCCCCGGGGCAGGTCGCAAATCGATTTTTAGAAGTACAGATGTATCAAAGCCGCCCGCTTTTACCCAACCTGTCCGGACTGCTTTTAGAATATGCAGTAGTGCAGCTATACAGCAAAGATGCCGGTAAACGTGAAGTAGAGATAGGGTTCAATATTGGACAGGGATCACAGGACATTGGTTTTCGAAACACCATCAATATTTTATTTGAGATACATCCTTCTGTAAAGGTGACGTTTCGGGTAAAAGATGAAGATGGCTCCCCAGCCATGGGTTCTTTTGTCATCACAGATGGCATTGAACGTCTTATCAATGATTCAGTAAAAATTATTAATAAAGCACCCGTAGATTATCGTTTTGCAACCGCACAATTAGAATATTGGGAAAGTTATATTCCAACGGAAGGCTATAACGTTCCGGCCCGGCTAAAGGGTATCTATCCATTGCCTTCACGCAGGGTAGCGGCTTATGATACCTATCCCGATTTTTTCTTTCAGCCTCAGGTTTATCGCGCAGATGGCGAACAGGTATTATTGCCTCCGGGAAAATATATGGTGAGGTTTACAAGAGGTCCGGAATACCTTGTACAAACAAAAGAATTAATAGTTCCGAACGGAACTTCTTCGATGGAGGTAAAGTACCAATTAAAACGTTGGATGAATATGGCAAAATTGGGTTGGTATAGTGCCGACCATCATTTGCATGCTGCGGGTTGCAGCCATTACGAAAGCCCCGAGGAAGGAGTAAAGCCTGAAGATATGTGGCGGCAGGTAGTGGGTGAAGATTTACAACTGGCCTCGGTGCTAGCTTGGGGGCCGGGTTGGTATCATCAAAAACAATTTTTTACTGGTGGTCTTAGTCCATTGTCTACAAAGAAAAACATGATGCGTTATGATGTGGAAGTATCCGGTTTCCCATCTTCACATGCTGGTCATTTGGTTTTATTGCAACTGAAAGAGGATGATTATCCCGGAACGTCTAAAATAGAAGACTGGCCAAGTTGGACAGTGCCTGTATTGCAATGGGCAAAAAGGCAGGGAGCAGTAACGGGCTATGCACATTCGGGCTGGGGATTACAGCCGGTTAATGAAAAAGAAATAGCACTGCCAAATTATACACTGCCAAAGATGGATGGCATTGGAGCCAATGAATACATAGTAACGGTGACTCAAAACCTCCTGGATTTTTATAGCGCCGGCGATACACCTGCACCGTGGGAATTAAACATGTGGTACCATAGTTTGAACTGTGGCTTTCGCACCCGGCTAAGCGGTGAAACTGATTTCCCTTGCATATACGATGAACGGGTAGGTGTTGCCCGAACTTATTTTAAACCAAATGAAAAACTTGATTATGCAGGTTATATAACCGCACTTAAAAACGGAAGAAGCTATGTGTCTGAAGGTAATGCACACATCATAGATTTTTCGGTGAATGGTGTAGAAGCAGGCACAAAAAAGAGCGAAGTTAGATTAGATACAGAAGCTTCTCTAAACATTAAAGCTAAGGTAGCGGCCTGGTTATCTGAACAGCAAGATGAAGATGGGGCCATCATTGCAAAAAGACCTTTGGATCGCCAACCTTACTGGAACATTGAAAGATCCCGTATAGAAAAAACAAGGAAAGTGAGGGTCGAATTGATTGTAAATGGAACCGCCGTAGACACTACAGAAATAATTGCCGATGGCAAATGGAAAGACGTTGGCTTTCATTATTCAGTACAACAATCAAGTTGGGTGGCGTTACGGATTTTTCCAAGCGCTCATACTAATCCTGTTTTTGTTTTGGTAGGTAATCGACCCATCCGGGTTGCCAAAAGTGCTGAATGGTGTAAAAATGCTTTAGATCAGTGTTGGAAAATGAAACAAGCCAACATTCGTGAAGGAGAACGTTCTGCAGCAAAAGCAGCGTATGATAAGGCACGCACTTTTTACCAGGAAATAATAAATGAAGCTGCCAAATAGAAAATCAGCAAGCATAACCTGTCGCGTTATTAAACAATAAGGATTAGAGAATGTAACGTTTACCTCTAAAAAAGTTATGTGGTTATAAGACTACCTGGATTCTTGCGTCAAAGGAATTTCGATGTGATAGGACAATAGGTTGTTATCGAAAAATGATTATATCGAACGAAAATTGCTCAATATGAAAGCAGTAAAAAAATTCTCTGACAATGGTGTGTATTTCAAAACAGTGGATGAGCCGATACCCTCGATCGTAAATGATACAGATGTTAAGATACAGATTGATGCCATTGGTATCTGCACTTCTGATATTCATGTATTACATGGAACCATGACCATGCCTGATGGCAACATAGTAGGACATGAATATAGTGGTACTGTTATAGAAGTAGGAAGTGCAGTTAAGAACATAAAAATTGGTGATAGGGTGGTTTGTGAGAATGCCAAAGGCGCTTGTTTCAAATGCAAGCTTTGCCTTTCAGGCCATTATGAATTGTGCCCTGACAAAAAATCCCCCGGATGGTTTTCACAAGGTGTGTATACAGAATATACCGTTCAACCTGAATACTGTGTTCACAAAATACCTCAGAACATGGCCAAAGAAGTAGCTGCTGTCGCTGAACCTTTTGCAATTTGTGTATATGGCGTTTTAGAGCGGGGAAGATTTAGGAAAGATGATTTCACCGTTATTTATGGAATGGGGCCCATTGGCTTATTCACTTTAATTACGTTAGTTGATTTAGGAGCAAAAAATATTGTCTGTATTGCTTCCACCCGAAGAAACAAAACCCGTTATCATTTAGCGCAGGAATTAGGCGCTAGTGCTGTCTTATCAACTGATGAAGATATTCCCAAAAAAATTAAAGAAATGAATAATGGCTGGGGAGCGGATTGTGTTATTGACTGTTCCGGCGACCCCAATGCTATTAATGAAGGCATAGGCTTGCTGAGAAAAGGCGGCAAGTTTATCGCTTTAGGAATATCCCACGATGCACTTATTTCCTTTGCTTTTAACCAGGCTGTTCTAAGTGTGATTGAAATGGTATTCTCTGCTACTTCTTCTCATGATGCCTGGATCAAAGTGCTCCTTATATTGGAAAGAAATGAAGATAAGGTGAAGAAGGTGGTTACTCACCAATACCCTTTGCTTCAATGGGAGATCGCGTACGAAAAAATAGAAAACCGCGAAGCGATAAAAGCTGTCCTGGTAAATGAAACAAATGGCAGATAAAAACCAGACGAGTAAACAATCTTCAATCTAATTGAATCAGACAGCATTGATATTTGGCGCAGGTAAAACCGGACGAGGCTTCGCTGCTCATCTTGCATTTCTTGGTGGATATGATGTTGTCTTAATCGATAAGAATGAGCAATTGATTGCTGATCTAAAAAAACAGCGCCAGTACTATATAGAGGTACTGGGCAACAAAGAAAGAAGCGGTACGATAGAATTCTCTAACGCATATGATATTAAAGATGAGTTGTGGCATGAGGAATTGGTGAAAACAAGCATTGCATTCACGGCTGTTTTTGGAAATAATCTAGAAGAACTTTCAGAGGATATGGCTGTTGCACTGAATAAAAGATATATGGAGAATCCAGACCAGGTCCTTACTATTATCACTTGTGAGAATTGGACAAATGCAGCTCATTTTCTTAAAGACTGTATAGTAAAAAACATAAGCCATCAAAAAGAAGAGTGGCTTTTAAAACGTGTTGGATTTTCAGAAGGCATCATATTTAAAACCTGCCTCAACGCAGGTGTTGATCAATCTCCTTTAACCATACGAGCTCAGGATTTCTTTAATCTCCCCTGTGACGCAGAGGGCATTAAAGAGCCACTTAATGTTTATGGATTAAAACCACTAAAGAACTTCAGGAACCAATTAAAAAGAAAGATTTACACCTACAATTGTATCAATGCAGTCATTACTTATCTCGGGGCGAGAAAAAGGTATACTCAATTGTATGATGCTGGAAATGATAATGAAATACTTCAAATCGCCAGGAAAGCAGCCAATGAAACATCCAGAGCTTTAGTAACTGAATTTGGTTTTGATCCAAAAGAACAGGAGGAATGGGTGAATGGAGCTTTTGCAAAATTCAGCGACAGGAATATACCTGATCCTATAGAAAGAAATGGTGCTGATCCTGTGAGAAAATTAAGCAGGGAAGACCGTTTAATCGGGCCTGCACTGCTCGCATTAAAACACGGAATTTATCCTGAAGGTTTGTTGGAAGGAATAATAGCAAGCTTTGATTACTTCGACCAGGATAAGAATTTTAAAATAGCCCACTTCATAAAGGAAAAAGGAATTGACTCTGTTTTAGAGAATGTATGTGGACTATTACGACACGAAGAGCTCTTCAAATTGATTAAAGGAAAATACGCAAGCCACACCACTCATGTCAACTGAAAAGAAAATAGCATACGCTGCGCTTGATATTGGTACTTCGCAGGTGAAAATAGGCGTGTATTGCCCTTTCTTGTCGCGTTCAATTATCCTTATCAACAATTTTTCAAACGAAGCTATTTTCGGAAGTTCGGGAGAAGTGCGTGCAGATTACAAAGCTGTTCGTGAAAAATCTTTCGCTTTATTTAAAGAGTTGGGAGCATTTTTAAAAACAAACAAAGTTGAAGTGCTGTACCTCGGAATCTGTGGGCATGTATCCAGCCTGCTGGAATGGAACAAAGCGAAAGCTACTCCACCCGAAGAGCCATTTCCCATTTGGTTAGATACTACCTGCTACAGCCGTCTTGAAGAATATCAATCGGTAATGGGCAATGGCAGGAGTAAAGAAATCATTGGCACTTTTTTGCCCAAGGGTACTAATTGGTTGTTTACAAAACTGCTGCATAAAAGACAAGAAGGTTTTTCAAGAGATTCAATATTTCTGCAGGTTAGTGATGTTCTATTTTTTGAGCTTACCGGTACCTATAAAACACATTTCAGTTCGCAGATTAGCATGGTAAATTTAGGCAAGCGGAAATATGCACCGGAATTGTTAAATCACTTAGAATTAGACGAATCTTCTTTGCCCTCTATTGAATATGCTCCTTCACCAATTCAGGAAACTGTAAAAGATTTATTTCATTTCCCTTTCAAAAGCTTTGTTTTCCCTGCAATGGCCGATTTATATACTTCTTTATATGGATTAAGGCTCCAGGATAAAGAAGGATTTATGTTGGCAAACACTTCCGAACAAGCCGGTGCATTCTATCTGACAAAACCAAAAGCACTCGACAATTTTCTAAGTATTTCCTTCGATCCTGGCTTCATTAACTATGGGAGTACCAACACAGGCGGAAATATTGTTCATTGGTTTATCAGCACAGTCTTAAATAAAAAACTAACACCTGAACTCCTCAGTGAATTGACCACTAAAGCAGCCTCTATTGAACCAAAAGACACACCGATTATTTTACCCTATTTGCAAGGCGAAAGAGCACCGCTATGGAACAGTAAGCTTACAGCTTCTATTCTTGAACTAAACTCTTTTCATACAGACGTTCACTTGTTCCGGGCAATCCTGGAATCTATTTCATTTGCAAGAAGACATTGTTTTGAAGAACTTGGAATCGAAAGTATGGATATAATTAAAATAGGAGGGGGATCTTCAAAAAATGCGCTTTGGAA
This sequence comes from Flavisolibacter sp., assembly GCA_036787395.1. GTDB lineage: Bacteria > Bacteroidota > Bacteroidia > Chitinophagales > Chitinophagaceae > Flavisolibacter. Next base: position 8,732 of record DAIQPL010000111.1, read on the forward strand.
TTTAATAAAAGCAACTGTATTAAAAAAACCTATTGCAGTCGCTGATGAAAAAGAATTATCCATCGCAGGAATGATCTATTATATCATGGAGGCTGAAAAAAGCAAATTTGAAAAGCCCGGTATAAACTTTTCCATCATAGAACCCGACTCTAATTTGATATATAGCTATGAGGAGAAATACAGGAAGTTTATTCAATACCAGAAATTGCTAAGTTGATTTACTAATGAAAAAAAATGTTTTGATTATTGGGGCCGGTAAAATAGGCAGAGGCTTTATTGCCCACTTGTTTTATGTAAGCGTATATAACATTTGGCTATTGGATGCATCGAAAGAAGTGGTTGATCTTTTAAATAAGGAAAAGAAATACCGGGTTGACCTTGCCGGGGAAGAAAATGATATAACTGAATATATTTTCATTGAAGCGGCCTTCACTTTAGACGATAAAACTAAAGTTGAAGAAGTAATTGGTAATGCAGATATTATAGCAAGTAGCGTTGGCGCCGCAAATATAGAAAAGGTTGCCGAATACATTAGAGACATATTAATTGATGCCAAAAGAAAAGAGCCATTAAACTGGATCATTTGTGAAAATGCAACCAATCCTGCAAAAAAAATCAAAACCGTTTTACTACAAAAAGAGGATGCAGAATTCGAAGAATTTGTAAGGTCGAAACTGGGACTGATAGAAACGCAGGTTTTAAGAACAGGTATGTCTGCGAAAGAAGAAATATTATTAAAAGAACCATTGGCTTTGCGTATGCAAGACTGGTGGACATTGCCATTAGATAAAGACGCATTTGTTGGTCCGATTCCCGAGGTAAAGGGTTTTCTACCGAAAGCTAATTTTTCAAACGAACTGGTTCGAAAGCTTTACACGTTTAATGGTACCAATGGCCCGATCGCCTATATAGGTTGGGCGAACGGTTACAAAATAGTGCATGAATCTGCATTAGCCTATCCTGAATACTTTAAGGAAATCCAGGAAGAATCAGCATTTGGATTGATTAAAGAATTTGACCTTGATCAAAAAGAACAACGAGAATTTATGGCCTTAGCCATGAAGAAATATACGGACCCTGCTATAAACGACCAGATAGAAAGAAACGCAGCAGATACAAAACGAAAACTAGGTAAAGATGAACGGCTTGCAGGCCCCGCGTTGCTTTGCCTGAAACATGGCAAAACACCTTATGCCTACGCAAAAGCAATTGCAGCCGCTTACCATTACAATGGCTCTAATGATGAAGGCACAAAGGAGGTGCAACAAACAATACATCAGGAAGGCATTGAAAAAGCAGTAAAGAAATTTTCGTGCATTGATGGATCATCCGAACTCTATCACCTCATTCTTGCATCTTATAAATCAAAGGATTTTATTTTTTGATCAACACTCGATTGGACTAAATAAGCCATTATGAAAAAAAACCGGAGAGTAGTTGGCTACTCTGTTATTGTTGCCTTAGGTGGACTGCTCTTTGGTTTAGATACCGCAGTTATTTCAGGAGTGGAGCAGCCTGTCCAGGCTTTATACCACTTAACAAATTTCTGGCATGGCTTTACTGTCGCCATAGCCATCATTGGAGCGGTAGTAGGCGCTTTCTCTGCCGGGTTTCCTGCCGAACGATACGGTAGGAAAAAAGTAATTATTGCAATTGCTTTCATCTTTACCCTAACATCTGTTTTAACAGCCCTTGCACCCAACTGGACCGTGCTGGTGATTGGCCGTTTTATAGGCGGTTTGGCAATTGGTGCTTCTTCCGTTGCAGGGCCAATGTATATCGCTGAAATTGCACCTGCCAACATCAGGGGAAGGCTTGTTGCTTTTTTTCAATTAAATGTGACCATGGGACTTTTCCTTGCGTATAGCTCCAATTATTTATTTTCCGGAACAGGTGAGAATGCCTGGCGTTGGATGCTGGGAATTGTAGCTCTTCCCTCTATTTTGTTTTTTTTATTGGCATTTATTGTTCCTGAAAGCCCACGATGGCTGGTGAAACACAATCGTATTGGCGATGCCCGGAATGTACTGGCGCTCTGTGGCAGGGCTAATATTGAAAAAGAGATAACAGATATTCTTGAATCACTTAAAATCATTTCATCATCGTCGGCTGAAAAATTGTTCAGCAAAAAATATTCCCGGCCAATTATCTATGCTGTTTTAATGGGCGCCTTTAACCAGTTAGCCGGCACCAATGCAATTAATTATTATGCTACCCGCATTTTTGAGATGACTGGTATGAACACCAATATTTCTTACCTGCTCCCCATATTTATCGGGTTAACTAAAGTGATTGTTTTAATTATTGCAATGAATTTTATTGATCGCTTCGGACGGCGGTCTTTAATGATTGTGGGCTCGGTTGGATTGATCATTTTTATGAGTCTCATTGCCTGGACCTTTTACGGTAAACATTTTGATGGCCCGGGAATTATTTATTTCTTATTAGGTTATATGTTCTTTTTCGGTCTTTCCGATGGAATTGTTATCTGGGTATTTATTTCAGAGATCTTTCCCAATTCTATCCGTTCAAAAGGACAATCATTGGGAAGTTTTACGCATTGGTTTTTTGCGGTTATGATTTCATGGACATTTCCCGTGGCAATTAATAGTCCTGCTGTTGGTCCGGGAAATGTATTTATGTTTTTTGCAGTGATGATGTTTCTTCAATTATTATTTTCCTGGAAACTAATGCCGGAAACAAAAGGAAAATCATTAGAGCAGATTCAGAAAGATTTAAAAATAAAATATAACTAGCCTTGAAAAAATTGTGATAGAATAATGCAGGGAGTAAAGCTATTAAAAGGTATCGGTGTGTAATGGTAATTAACGGAGTACTTGCTTTTTAAAAAATTAAAGTATTACGAGTTATCTGCACACGCAAACAATTGCTAAATAAATCAACCCTTATAAAAGCTATAGGGGTTGATTTACTGTTGGCAAGACGGGAAGAGTAAAGTTTTTTACGAAGGGCTGCTTACTTAGTTGTTTCCCATAGTGTTTCACTGGTTGCTTTTACCTGGATAGTACCATTGGAGGTGAGTATTACAT
>DAIQPL010000374.1:0-3834 GCA_036787395.1 Flavisolibacter sp.
GCGATGTTTCAACTTCGTACATCATAGGCTGCACCAAAGTTCAATCGTAGCATTGCAGCCCCCTAAAACAATTAGCAAACGCCAAAAACATGCTCTCCGCAATTCTTACCTTTAAAATAAAATGCCCGGCAAATTCAGGTATTTATTACCACTAGGTTTAGTACTATTTCTTTTTGCCTCCTCCTTAACCATTGAACGCTCCGGTGAGGCCGTTAATAAATTTACGTTTAAAAGAGGCACCAATATTAGTCACTGGCTTTCGCAGTCGAACCGGAGAGGTGAGGAACGCCTAAAGTTTTTTACGGAGAAAGATGTGCAATACCTCGCAGGTATTGGCTTCGACCATTTGCGGATACCGGTGGACGAAGAACAGCTTTGGAAAGAAAACGGTGAGAAAGATGCAGAAGCATTTTCGCTTTTAAAATCAGCGCTGAACTGGTGTAAAAAATACAAGCTCGATGCCGTGGTGGACCTTCATATTCTACGGTCGCACCATTTTAACGAGGGAGCCAAACCATTATTTACAGAAGCTGCCGCCCAGGAACGCTTTTATCAATGCTGGCGTGATTTGTCCGGTGAGTTAAAAAAATATTCAGTAGATGATGTGGCCTATGAACTGATGAACGAACCGGTAGCCGATAACCCCGAAGACTGGAACAAACTGGTCCGGCAACTGGTGACTATTCTTCGCGGGCTGGAGCCTACAAGAAAAATTGTGATTGGCTCTAACCGCTGGCAAAGCGCCAGTACGTTCGATCAATTGTCTATCCCGGAAAATGATAAGAACATCATTCTCAGCTTTCACATGTATGAGCCATTTTTATTAACGCATCATACTGCATCGTGGACGGGTATTAAAGATTATAAAGGACCCGTTAATTACCCCGGCACTATTGCAAGTGCAGCAGATTTAACCGATGTGCCCGATAGCCTGCGCAAAACGGTTTTGCGAAACAAAACTTCTTATAATATTGATAGTATACGCAGGCATTTTGCAAAACCGATAGCAGTAGCCAAAAAATATAAGCTGCCTTTGTATTGCGGCGAATGGGGTTGTTTAAAAACGGTGCCGGTTGCGGCACGACTGCAATGGTACAGGGATATGAAAACGGTTTTAGAAGAAAATAATATCGGCTGGGCAACCTGGGATTACAAAGGCGGTTTTGGAATTGTTGGCAATAATGGAGAAGATACTGAAGTGAGAAAAATTTTGACGGGTAAATAATTATTCGAAGAGCTAAAATGACGGACGTCAGACCTGGAAAACTCAAGTTCTATTGGTTTATATTCGCCTTACATTCTTATATCATTGCAACAAAAAATGAAACGGCTACAACGATTGATTTTTGTTTTTATAATCATTTCTCTAAATACATCAGCAACTCCTGCTGCTATACATGTATGGGAAATGCAGGAACTTACTTTCCAGGCGAAAAATTCTTATAAAAATCCGTATACAGAAGCTACGGTGTGGGTGGATTTATCAGGGCCCGGATTTAGTAAAAGAGTCTATGGCTTCTGGGATGGTGGTAACACTTTTCATGTACGATTAGTAGCAACCAAACCGGGAGCATGGAGGTGGAAAAGCGGCTCAACTCCTAACGATGCTGGATTGTCAGGAAAAACCGGTTCTTTCACAGCTATTGAATGGAAAGAAAAAGAAAAGGCTGAAAATCCTTTACGCCATGGTTTTCTCAAAGCTTCTGCTAATGGGCATGCATTAAATCATGCTGATGGTAGTCCGTTCTTCGTTATTGGTGATACCTGGTATGCACTTTCTGCCAATCGCTTTAAATGGTATGACGACGATAAGGAAAGGCCAATTGGGCCAGAGGCAGGGTTTAAAGATTATGTACGTTTTAGAAAAGCCCAGGGATATAATTGGGTTAATGTGATTGCTGCTTTTCCTAATTGGAAAACGGATGACAGCTCATGGCATATGTTGATGAACGATTCTGCAAGAACCACAGTGCGTTCAGCATGGCTGGAGTTTGGCACCGGCAGCGCAAAGAATATGGACAATGAAGGTGGTCGTCCTTTTTTCTTTCCAGGCAAAGTACCTGGTTATGAAAATTTCTTTCCTGATATGGACAAGATAAATACTGATTACTTCAAATACCTCGACCGGAAAATTGCCTATCTCAATGCAAATGGATTTATTCCTTTTATTGAAGCATCAAGAAGAGATGCAGGTTTGTTGTGGTATAAATATTACGGTTGGCCCGAATCTTATACCAGGTATATGCAATACATTTTTTCAAGATACCAGGCGTATAATACAGTATTGAGTCCGGTGCACCTGGATATTATTGATGAAACAGTGAGTCCTGATGATTATACAGCAGCTATTCATTACAGGGAGAAAAAATATGGTTCTTTGCCTTTCGGAAATTTAATGTCATCCAATGCCAATCCTTCAACGTTAGAAAACTGGGGCGATGATTCATGGGTAACATTGCACCAGATAGGTAATATGCGGGAGCATAATAATTATTGGTATCTCACCGAGATTTATAATTTAAAAAAACCAATACCCGGATTAAATGGAGAACCCTATTATGCAGGTTATAGAGATGCCCGGGGTGCAGGGGCGGTAAACTATACACGTGGCGCAGCCGGTGGGAGTGACCGTGACAACGAGTTGATCCATTCTTCTATGTACGGTAGTTTTTTATCCGGTGGATTATCTGGTCATGTATATGGAGCGGAAGGAATATGGGGAGCAGATATTGAACCCTCTGCACCAACACATATGTGGGATGCTTTTAAATGGGAGTCAGGAGCGGATATGCAACACTTAAGAACGTTCGCATTTTCTATTGGCAATAGATACCAGGAATTGGTGCCGCTTGCTGATTTAGTTTCACCCAACAAAACACATGATGTATTGAGTTATGATGGTTGGGCCTATTGTGCACGTACGCCGGATAAAAATATTTTTCTCCTGTTTTTTGAAAAAGGATGCCCCCAATCCGAAGTACGGGGCGCCAAACTAAATAGCATTTACCGGACACAATGGTTCAATCCTCGCGACGGCACATGGACGGATGCAGGTAATGGAAAATTAACTTCCAGTAAAATTGGTATTATAAAACTTCCCAAACAACCGGAAGACACTGACTGGGGACTGAAATTGATTTATGAAGGACCATTAGCCAAGAAAGCTATCCGGTAAATGAACTTTTTTGTTTTACTCTTTTATTAATTGTTGTGTATAGCCTGCAGCTACCCAATTGTTCATAGGCATCCCATGCCTCTTGCGGGAATTTGCTGTGGAATTTGACAACTTGCTCACGATATACTCTGATCCTTTGTAAGTCACCAGCCATTATTTGAATAACTTTTTCGATTGTTAACTCCCCTGTAGGATAATCCTCAAAAGAAATTTTAGGAGAAGTAACGATCCATTTTGGGCCAAAGTTTCTTAAATGTTGTAAAAGCCCTTCCATGTAAGGTTTTTTGTACAACAATAAAAGATTCAGGACCGATTTTTTTTGTTGTAGTAGTTGTCGGTTAATACGGATGTGTTTTCGCCTGTATTTGTCGATTTGTTTCCAATGACAATAGCTTCTTTTGGTACGCCCATTTGAAGAGCAATTGCTGCAAATTTACCTGGTTCGGGCTCTTGCCAAACACCATCGGTTAACCGGCCAAGGCCCCCGAAAAAATCAATAAAGGAGCCAATCCTTCAAGGTATAATTCTGCGCCTCTTTCGGCAACCCTGGTATCATTACTTCCTAATACCAAAATGCAATCCGCTTTTCTTAACTGTTGATGCATTTGAAGATAGTCCAAACGATTTCGGATATTGAAAGTATCTCTTTTGAGATCATT
>DAIQPL010000375.1:0-3802 GCA_036787395.1 Flavisolibacter sp.
CACATGGCAATGCTATTAATTAAATTCGATTTTAGCAAAGCAAATGTAATTACGATAATAGCATGGGATTACCAATTGGTTTACACTTACCTGTTTTCCAAACTTAGGCAAAAATTCATAGCCTTTATCCAGGTTCTTTAAGGTAGGATTATGATTTAATTGTCCATCGGCTGACAATGTATAGTCATTAAGCAATAGTGCCCTTCTCTCATCCACATTAAAAAGATAATGTATCTGGCTCCCTGTATTCACTGTCAGGTAAGAAATACGGTCGTCTGATTCATCATCGTATTGTTCTTTATGAATAACACCACTCCACTCCAACTTTCCTGTATTATCAAAAGAGAGAACCGTAACATTGTCGGCGTGACGTCGAACGTTTTGATAACTATTATAACGATCACGCCAATACCAGCTATTATATAAAGGTGAGTAGGTAGTATAATAATCAAAAGAGCTCATGGGCCCTCCATATAAATAATTCCAGCGGTTCCAGTTACTGCTCCTTGAAGTGGTGTAATAGGATTCTGTATTAATTAAAAATCCACCATTTTTTTTAATGATCACGTTCCTCACAAAATAATCATTAAAGGCCATCTTCATATTCGCGTCACCTTTGGCATCTTTTCTTAAGTCGTCTCCTAGAACAACTGCATTTTGCAAGACAGGTTGACGGCTTTGCTTGTCCCATACATAAAAATAAAAGCCTTCGATATTTCCTCGTTTTTTGGCATAATAAAACGAGGTAAGAAAATATCGTTTATTGGAGTTATCAACCTTTATATGAATTTCGTCCAGCAGGACTTTATCCTGTGGTACAGTAATAGCAGTAAGAGTATCTTGATCGGAAGGCTTCCAGAACAAGGTAGTATTATTAATGGTTTCGTTATTATTTCGGGCAAACCTGCTAAAAACAAGATCTCCATCGTTGTCAAGATTAAACTCATCGAGGTTATCATCATGTGCTTCCATAGGCATCAGGAATGTAGAACGTTTTTGCAGTGCAAGCTCTGCATCATACAATAAAGTGGTGATGATAAATTTGGATTTGTTTTTCGAATTTATCTTGAATACCATCAGTTTACTTTTATTTTCATTACTGATGGCAGAATATATTTTGTTACTGGCTGTAAAACCTAAATGAGAAGTGTCGAGGGTCACGACCTCTGTTATCCTTTTACCGTTACCATCAATCCTTACCGAATTACAATAAACCACATTTTTCTTTTGGTATTGATAAATAAGATAACTAAAGTCGCTATAAGGAAAAAAATCTACATTGATCAAGCGATCATCCGGAATATAATCCTGCTCTATCTTACTCACCTCTTCCATATTGTTATTATAAACGCTTACATAGCTTTTTCCATGGGTATTTTTGTAAATGAGGAAATTGCCGGATACTTTACCGATGACTTCGAAGTTCATTCTTCTTGTATCATCGTTTCCAGGTTGGGAATACACTATTCTTTGACCCAGGGAAGGTGTTGAAAACGCTACCAGAAAAAAGCTTAATAAGTATATAGCAAAACGCATAGGTGCTAATTCTTTAACGAATAAAGGTAAATGTTGTATCTCTTATAAGACGCTTAAAATTGTACTTAGCTGCATGGCGCCCGCCTTTTTGTAAAGGGGAAAACAGCTTTTGGAATATTCTTTTAGCATTGATTTTAACATATACCTTTGCAAATTCACATTCGTATCCACTTAACAATTTAATTCTGGTACAGTGAAAGCACCTCTTAATAAGGTTACGGTTGCAGGATTAGTTATAGCGCTGGGAATTATTTACGGAGACATTGGAACTTCTCCACTCTACGTTTTCAATGCCATCATTAACAATAGAACCATTAATGAAGATTTGATCATTGGAAGCCTGTCTTGCATTATCTGGACAATCACCCTTCAAACTACCATCAAATATGTAATATTGGTTTTAAGAGCTGACAACCGCGGAGAGGGAGGAACTTTTGCATTGTATGCACTGGTGCGGCGACAAAAAAAATGGCTGGTGTTACCAGCCATGATTGGGGGAGCGGCCTTGTTGGCGGATGGTATTATCACACCTCCCATTTCTATTACGTCGGCAGTAGAGGGGTTAAAAGAAATTCCACGCTTTCACAACATTGAGAGCTATGTCGTTTATATAGTTTTAATCATCCTGGGACTATTTTTCTTTTTACAGCAATTTGGAACCGCTTCGATAGGGAAATTTTTTGGACCTGTGATGTTCATATGGTTCAGTATGCTGGCCATACTGGGTATAGTCCACTTATCCGATGACTTCTCTATTTTCAGGGCTTTTAGCCCGCATTATGCATTTCAGTTCTTAAGAACCTACCCGAACGCTCTTTGGTTATTGGGAGCCGTATTTTTATGCACTACGGGTGCTGAAGCTTTGTATAGCGACCTGGGGCATTGTGGAAGAGGAAACATCAGGGCCTCCTGGGGTTTTGTTAAGCTATGCCTGCTACTTAATTACCTTGGCCAAGGCGCCAGCCTTTTACATAATCATACAGGCGTAACAATGACGGAAGCTGTACGCACCAATTTGGGAATCAACGCGTTCTATGACCTAATGCCAGGATGGTTTATAATTTTTGGAGTTGTAATAGCTACTTCGGCTGCAATTATTGCCAGCCAGGCCATGATCTCCGGCTCGTTTACCCTAATTAGTGAAGCTATGCGGTTGAATCTTTGGCCTAAGCTAAAGATCAGGTATCCCTCAGAAGCAAGAGGCCAGCTTTTTATACCTTCCTTGAATTTTCTCATGTTTACCGGGTGTGTTGGTGTAGTGCTGTACTTCAGAACTTCTCAAAGAATGGAAGCCGCTTATGGATTAGCCATTATTGTTACCATGTTAATGACTACCATATTGTTCTCCAACTTCATGGTGGCCCGACGCGTTAAATCTCTTTATATCTGGATCTTTCTAACCGTCTATTCACTTGTAGAGTCGCTTTTTCTATTTGCGTTGTTGCAAAAGTTCACTCACGGCGGTTATATCACTTTAATGATCGGCGGTATCATGTTTATGGTAATGTATGTCTGGTTCAGGGCAAGAAAGATCAAGAACCGGTATGTGGAGTTTGTACGGCTGGAACATTATATTCCCAAGATACAGGAACTCAGCAACGACCGTTCTGTACCAAAATATGCTACTCACCTTGTCTATTTAACCAGCGCAGATAATCCAAAAGAGATAGAACATAAGATCATCTACTCCATTCTTAATAAAAAACCAAAGAGGTCAGATATCTATTGGTTCGTACACGTAGATACACTTGATGAGCCATACACGATGGAGTACAAGGTGGACCATATCATTCCCAATGATATCATCCGTGTTGAATTCAGGCTTGGCTTCAGAGTAGAGCCGCGTATTAATTTAATGTTCCGTAAAGTGGTAGAAGACCTGGTGACGAACCGGGAAGTAAATATTACAAGCCGATATGAGAGCCTTGAACGGAGTAATGTGGTAGGCGACTTTTCGTTTGTGGTAATGGAAAAATATTTGAGCCAGGACAATGACCTGCCTATATTGGAAAGAATCATTATGAAGTTTCATTTCTGGCTTAAAGATGTTAGTCTTTCCGAAGAAAGGGGTTTTGGATTAGACCCCAGTAATGTTACTGTTGAAAAATTCCCGCTGATTGTATCACCGGTAACAACTCTGAAATTGAAAAGAGTTGGCGAATAAAAATTGTTGCAGATAGTATTACTTTACTATTCAAAGCATTTATTTGCCGCCCGTTGTTTATTATACTATTGCAGCTATTGTCGTTTTGTCCATTGCGGTCTA
>DAIQPL010000112.1:0-11633 GCA_036787395.1 Flavisolibacter sp.
TCAGTACTAAAGAAAAAAATTCAGCCACATGATGCACATGTGGCTGAAAACAAGGAGTGGAAATACTGGAGCGTTGCTTTCCTGTTTACCTAATTCATGCTTTTTTCAATTTCTTTTCTGTGTACATGTTGCCAAAAGCATCTGATTGCACATGTGTCCAGGTTGACTTATCCTCTAAAATGATATAATAAGTAAGTTCGCTGTCGGTACTGATTTCGGTCACTCCGAACACGGTTTTTCCATCATATTTTTTTGCAAGTTTGGCCTGGATGAATATAGGAAGTGTGGGGCCATAATAATACCGGATGCTCTTTACTACATTACCTTCCTGGTCGTACATGATACGGAACGTAATATTGTTCTGACTGAAGTTTGCTTCATACTTGTTGTCGACATCCTGCCAGGTCACGTCTTTTGCCTGCTCAAATGTTTTCTTAAAGGCATCCAGAACTTTCTGGGTAGGTTCGGCTGCAAATGAAACGGAAGTGAAAAGAATTGCTGCTGCTGCTGCGATAATTATTTTTTTCATGGTGAAAGGTTTTGATTAAATATTAGGATGTGAAGATATTATGTACGAATACTTTCGTCAAGCAATTCTACTCCAGCGGCGAAGCTCTTTTTCAGGCAATGGCGTGAAACAATTGTGATATTTTGCCAACTGCAAAAAAACCGTGTTGAAAGGTGAATTTAAAATGATGAAGCGTGTAACATTTGATATTTCATTAGCGGTTAAGCAATTGTTAAACAGACAAGGCGGCGGATGAACGGAAAATAGACACGCATCTTAGGATGAATCTTATTCTCCATCTTTGCACTTCCTAAATAAATTATATGAAGCTTGGAACAAAATTTATTCATGCAGGCGTTGAACCAGATCCTACTACCGGTGCTATTATGACCCCGATTTATCAAACTTCTACTTATGTGCAGGAGGCTCCCGCCCAACATAAAGGATATGAATATGCCAGAAGCCAAAACCCTACGCGTACAGCTTTGGAAGCCGCTTTTGCCGCTATTGAAAATGGAAAGTATGGACTGGCATTCAGCAGCGGCGTGGCAGCAACTGATACGGTTATTAAGTTATTAAAACCAGGGGATGAGGTTATTGCTGGCAGTGATATGTATGGAGGAACATACAGATTGTTCAGCAAAGTATTTGAGAAATTCGGCATTAAGTTTCATTATATCAATATGCAGGATGCAAACAGTATCCGCCAGTATGTCAATGGCAATACAAAACTTATCTGGATAGAAACACCAACGAATCCTCTAATGAATATTACGGACATTGCCGCCGTATCAGCTATTGCACGGGAAGCAAAGGCATTACTCTGTGTTGACAACACCTTTGCCTCCCCTTATTTGCAAAATCCACTGGACCTTGGGGCTGATATTGTAATGCATTCCGTTACCAAATATCTGGGCGGGCATAGCGATGTAATTCAGGGATGTTTGATGATGAATGATAAAACATTGAGAGAACAACTATATTTTCTTCAAAAAAGTTGTGGGGCTGTTCCCGGCCCTCAGGATTGTTTCCTGGTACTTCGTGGTATTAAAACACTTCATGTACGTATGCAACGACATTGCGAGAATGGAAAAACAATAGCACATTACCTACGCAATCATTCCAAAGTTAGCAGGGTTTATTGGTGTGGTTTTGAAGATCATCCTAATTATGAGATTGCCAAAAAACAAATGCGTGATTTTGGTGGCATGATGAGCTTTACCTTAAAGGACGACAGTGTAAATACTGCTAAAAAAGTTTTATCATCAACAAAACTATTTGCCCTGGCAGAAAGCTTAGGCGGTGTGGAATCGCTAATCAATCACCCGGCTTCCATGACGCATGCTTCCATACCAAGAGAAGAAAGATTAAAGAACGGTTTAACCGACTCATTGATCCGCCTGAGCGTTGGAATTGAAGATGTGGATGATTTAATTGAAGACCTGAACCAGGCTATCGGTTAATGCAAGAAAAAAATTTAAAAGAGTTTCTGGATAAGAAGGTTGATGAATACAATCAACCTTCTTTTATTTCTGCAGACCCCATTTCGATTCCGTACCAATTTACCAAAAAGCAGGACATTGAGATTGCCGGTTTCTTTGCTGCTGTTTTTGCCTGGGGTAACCGTACCACCATTATTAATAAAACCAGGGAACTTTTACGTTTAATGGATAATGCCCCGCATGACTTCTGCCTGAATCCAAATGCTGAAAAGTTAAGAAGGCTAACAGAATTTAAACACCGCACGTTTAATTCCACCGATCTCTTATATTTTATAGAATTCCTGCATTTTCATTATACCAAAAACGATTCCTTAGAAATAGCCTTTAGCCAATGGATGATGGCCGGGGATGAAAACATCGGAAATGCACTTATTGGTTTTCATAATTATTTTTTTTCCTTACCCGATGCGCCTTCTAGAACAAGAAAACATATTGCTACACCAAAAAGAAATTCTACCTGCAAGCGATTGAATATGTTTCTGCGCTGGATGGTAAGAACGGACAATAAAGGAGTTGATTTTGGCATTTGGAAAAATATTTCACCTGCCCAATTGATCTGTCCTATTGATGTTCATGTGGCGCGGGTAGCAAGACGGTTTAACCTGACTAGCAGGAACCAGGTGGACTGGTTAACCGCCCTGGAGCTTACAAAACAGCTAAGGAAGTTTGACAAAGACGATCCTGCCAAATACGATTTTGCTTTATTTGGATTGGGTGTTGTGGAAAGATTTTAAGCACCGCAAGCCAACCACTTCAATAAGTTGGACAACGCAGGCAACACAGGTGTCTTCATTGCAGCCATTTTTTATAAACTAAGGAAAGTGATTCTTTGTAGAGACGGTTTACTATCCAAATAACTTGGAGGCATGGACTTAAAATATAAACAACCTGTCTCTGCCCCCAACCTTTTTTGGCGCTCCCATGTTGCGGATATTGTAAGTAAAAGAAAGTGATGCATACCGTTTTAATACATTTGTTTGCTGGTCAACAATCTGGTTTTGCGTTGTATACCTGAACAGCCCGTTATTGCGATCGAGTAGGTCAAATACCCCAAGTTTTAATAACCCCACATTGCCTTTCAGCATCATTAATGTTACTGCCGCATTCCAAAGGATGTTTTCTTTTGGCAAACCAGGAGCTACCTGGTCAGTGTTGCGATAAGCCAGGTTGGTCTCCCACACTAACTTTTTAGGCCAGCGAATTATCAACTCACCTTCCAAGTAATGTGTAACAGCTTTTATATTTTTAAAGAAAGGATCGGTATAAGTAGTACGACTTATACCAGGGCTGTACTGTGGCCGGAATTCTACTATGTCATTCCAGTTTAAACCCATAGTGAAGTTGGGACCAACCTGTAAATTAGTAGCAGTGCTGGCATTTTCATTCACTATCAATTTTCGCCTGTCAAAATTCATATAAGGTGAAATGCGGAAATTGAAAATAAACTTCTGCTTGTTTTTGTATTCTTTTCCAAAACCCACCCCTGCATAAAAGTTGATACTTCCATCCGCATTAACTGGTCGCACAGATTGTACGCCGCTAGCGCCTACTGTGCGTTTCATAATTACGTCATCGTCCGTAAGACTTCCCTGGATATAAAAATTATAACTGGCACCACTGCTTTGAAAGAAATTAAAATTGCTGACATAAAATGATCTGCGTTTTGCCGGCCGTAGAAAAGGGTTACCGTATCGGATATAGAAAGGATTGGTGCTGTCCGGTACAGGGGTCAGGTAATTAACAGAAGGTGCAGATACGTTTTCGTTATAGTTAGCAGATAATTGTTTCCAGTTCAAAGAAAAGTTAGGCATTACATTAAATAAATTAATCCTGATAGGTGTCGCAATACTTTTAAACTTATTATTAATGTTTTGCCATAAACCATTTATTCCAGCCGTTATTGTTACTTGTTTGATTTTATATGACAAAGCCACATTAGTATTAAACCGGTTTTGATCCCTCTCAAAACCGCTGCTTTTGGATGGATTGAGAACATTATATTTTGAATTGGTACCGTCGTAAATTCCTATATCCTGTTTGTCTTTCAAAAACTCGTAGCGGTTATTAAATCGAATTGTTAGTTTTTTTGACAGTGGTTCAGCAAAATTAGCATTGCTGTTTACTGACAAGGTTGGCACATCTTGTCTTCTCAGTTGGTCAAAGGACCGGTCCTCATAAGATGGATAATAGTATTGATAATCGGACTCCGTTATGTATCGCTGAAGATTCTTTGTATAGGTAAGGAAATTCGTAATATTTAACGTTCTTCCTTTTTTCGCTTTGAAGCGACGGGTTAAAAAGATATTGTGATTGTAGTTATTGTTATAAGTATTATTAAACTGGTCTCCAAGACCAGTGCTTAACTGACCTATTTTGTTATTATCTACCTTGATGTTTGCTTTTACATCTTCGCCTGTAGTGGAATACGCGTAGCTTGCCCTGAAATTAAAATCAGTTAAAGTATCTGGCTTCAGGTTGGCTCCCGTACTAAAGTTGTGTGTAAACACTTCGCGGTCGGTAGCAGTGTTAGTTAATGTGTTTACCGTGGTGTCATTTATAAACTGTTGGGTATTATTTTTCTGCAACACATTATTTTTTGTAGTCCCAAAGAAATACTGGAGAAAGAAGGACTTCTTTTTGCTTGGTGCATGGTTTAAATTAAAGCCGCCTCCTGTTGTTCTTGCAATACCAGCGTCTAAGCCACCAAATGATATTCCATTTAAAGCAAAACCTGTTTGCCCTCCCCTGTTGGTCATCATCATTGAATTAAAGCCACTGCGATTAAAGCCGCCCAGGTCCTGAACTTCTTTTAATGAAAAACCACTCCGGTTTAAATTATTGCTGAAACCTATGAGGCTTAGTTGCATGGTATCCCGGTAAATATTTGCAATGCCACCTATCTCATAACGGTCTTTGGTGCCAGCCCCGGCGTATAGCTTTCCAAACCACCCCTTCTTTACACCTTTTTTAAGTGTAAGATTGATCACTTGTCCAACATTGGTGAGGTCACCATCTGAATTGCGGGCTGCTTCATCCTTATCTGCCGTTACCTGAACCTTATCAATCACGTTAGCAGGTAAATTCCTTGTAGCCATTTTTGGATCATCACCAAAAAACGATTTTCCATCAACCATAATCCGGTTCACCCTTCGACCATTGGCTGTAATATTTCCTTCGCCATCAACCTGAACGCCTGGTAATTTTTTCAAAAGATCTTCAACCAAAGAAGTAGGTAAGGTCTTAAATGAAGAGGCATTAAATTCAATGGTGTCTTTTCTTACAGTAACCGGCGGCCGTTCTGCTATCACTAATACCTCGTCAAGGGCTGCAGAAACCGGGTTCATGGTCAGATTTCCAAAATCAAGAGGAATGTCATTCGTCAATGTAAATTCTTTTCTAAAGGCCCCGTAGCCGGAAAAAGAAATTATAACACGACACAAAGTATTTAAGGGCAGTCCAGGTACTTTAAATTCTCCCTCAGGGTTACTTAAACGATAGGTAATTAAAGCGGTGTCAGTAGCTTTAAAAACGGTTATTGTAGCCAACCCTAAAGGGCCTTTTGAAGCAGAATCGATCAATTTTCCTTTAACTGTTCCTTGTGCGGACAGTTTGGTAAGTACAAAAAATAAGACAATACAAAGACTAATTATTCTCTTCATAGTAGCTGGCCTGAATTATCTATCAATTATACGATAGGATTCGTAGGTCTTTTTAATCCTTTGGACTAACGGCAAATATTAAGGATAGTTGATATTTGCAGTTGAATATGCAATATCAGCAAATTAACCCCTTACTTGAGCAAATAACACCTGAGGTAACAGGTTTACAAAAGGAAAAATTACGTAGGCAACTGGTTGAGGCTATCAATCACTTATTGGTGAATGATTTTGCAAGCGTGGTTCAACTACTTTACAGGGTTGACGTTTCAGAAAAAAAGTTAAAGCAACTCTTAAAAGAACAGCCTCAAACAGACGCTGCTGTTTTGATTGTTGGCCTTTTGATACAGAGACAAGAGGAAAAAATTAAAACAAGAAATTCCTTCCCTACAGGCAATGCCTCTGAAGATGAAAAATGGTAGAAACTTTTATTGGTGATACCACCTTAATTGCATGCCCGGCACTATTTTTTCGGCAGTATAAAAAAGAACATTTATGAAAAGGGACGGAGCACAAACGAGCCTTTGGCAGGACAAAATGCAGGACTACACTACTAAAACCCAACATATTCCCAATCAAATCTTTGATGTAATAATTGCAGGGGGTGGAGTAACGGGCATTGCCACAGCGCTTCAGTTACAGAAAGCCGGTAAACGATGTTTGATAGCAGAGGCCCATAACATCTGTTTCGGTACTACAGGCGGTACTACGGCTCACCTCAATACTTTTTTTGATACTACCTACGACCAAATAAAAAAAGATTTTGGGGAAGATGCTGTACAGTTAGTGGCAAGTGCTACCAATAAAGCTTTAGACCTTTATAAGTCCAATATAGAAGAATATAGTATTGATTGCGGATATGAGCAAAAGGATGGTTATGTTTTTTCGCAAGATGATAAACAGACTGAACAACTGGATAAAATGTATAATGCTTCGGTCTCTGGCGGAGTTGATATTTCCTACACAGACCGCATTCCTATTCCTGTAGAATTTCAAAAAGCTGTAGTATATCATGAGCAGGCGCAGGTGCATCCTACGCGTTACGTATATGCTTTAGCAAAAGCTTTTGAGGAAGCCGGTGGTGTATTACTTCAAAATTGCAGTGTAGAAGATGTAGTTGAAGTTGAGGGAAGTGTAGTAGTACAAACCAGTCTTGGTGGTGTTCAGGCTAGCTATTTAATTTATGCAACACACATCCCTCCCGGGATTAACCTATTGCACTTCCGCTGTGCACCTTATCGTAGTTATGCAATTGCTGTAAAATTAGAAGGTGACGAATATCCGGAAGGCTTGTCATATGATATGTACGATCCTTACCATTATTATCGTACGCAGGAAATAGAGGGTGAAAAGTATCTCATTGTTGGTGGCGAAGATCATAAAACGGCCCACGAAAAAAATACGGACAGCTGCTTTAACCACCTGGAAGCCCATGTGCGAAAATATTTTACAGTTAAAAAGGTAGCTTTCAAATGGTCATCACAATTTTTTGAACCCAGTGATGGACTCGCCTATATAGGTTTGTTGCCAGGCAGTTCAGGAAATATACTAGTGGCAACAGGTTATAGCGGCAATGGAATGACCTATAGCCATATTGCAGCAGTTTTGTTAAGGGACCTGATCACGAAAAAAGAAAATGCCTATGCTGCATTGTTTAACCCAAACAGGATTAAACCGGTAGCAGGGTTTACATCTTTTGTAAAAGAAAATGCCGATGTAGTAGCACAATTTGTTGGCAAAAGGGTTTCTGCAGGTAAACTGAAACAGCTGGCCGAGCTGGCACCTGGCGAAGCTAAGCTGGTAAAATATGAAGGCGAAACGCTGGCTATATATAAAGACGAAACAGGTCAGGTGCATGCTTTAAACCCGGTATGCACACATGCTAAATGCGTCGTTGGTTGGAATAGCGCAGAAAAGAGCTGGGATTGTCCTTGTCATGGCGCCCGCTATTCTATAAACGGTGAAGTGCTAACAGGTCCTGCCCGCAAAGGGTTAGAGATTGTGGAATTGATAGACCTTGCAATTAAATAAGTATATAAGAACTAAGGCAACAGCTTTACAAAGTTGTCCTAGGTGAAACAATGAAATAAAAAAGGGAAAGCTTTGTTCGTTGCCATTACCGGCTACAGTTCAAAATCTTGTTGAACTCATCCACTGCAATACATCTTTTCTTTTACATCTTCAATTGCTTTGAATAGAAATTTTATTCAACTAATGGATCGATGCTTAACTTCTGTTATCTGGCAAAAGAATAGACTTAGGTTGTTTTAATAGGAGTAAGAAAAATAAGATTGAGGGTATTGAGACGTAAAATAAATCTTACCTATACAATGTCAAGGGCATAATTATTATATCCTATACTTTTGATTTTGGAATGGTAAATAGAAAATTTAATGTAATTTGTACAACACATAGTAGTTAATCCCCGTCAATTATAGTTCTCATAAAATAAACTGGAATGGATCAGCAAAAGCCTTTTATTATTGTTGTAGATGATGATGACGAAGACCGTTACCTTTTACATTATTCTTTTGCTGAAATGGGGTTAGATGATAATGTAAAGTTTTTTGGCGATGCTTTGCAATTTATCCGGTATACCGAATTGATAAGTAGTTTGAATGTGAAACCTTCACTAATCATCCTGGATTACAAAATGCCTTACATGAACAGCAAGGCCGTTGTCAACTATCTAAAATCAAACGCTTTTTACAAAGAAATACCTGTTGTTATTCTCACAAATAAATTACAGGATGATACCAAAAGCAAATTATTTGATTTGGGCGTTACTGCCTGCTATCAAAAAGGTCTTAGCTGTGAAGAATTGATTCCAGAGCTAACAGAGATTGTAAAGTTTGCTGTGCCGGTTGAAAATAAATAAACGGATTGGTCACACCTTGGCCATCCCTATATGAAAGCTTTTGACTTAAACTCTTTTACTCAAAAAACTGGACAACACGAACACCAAGCAATCGACTGCTTCAACCCAACCTATAAGCTGTATTTGATAAACAGAATTATTTCTCCCGCTATTGGAACTTGCTGGTTCTATTGAAAGATCATAACGTCTTCTTTGATAATCCACTTCGTACAAGATTATCTTTTTATGGCAACCAGATTCCTGGAACCTATTTTTGCCAAACAGCCGTGATTTCATCACTGTGTGTTAGATAGGAAGGTTTACGCCACCACCAAAAGAGAGATTAATGAAACTTTTTTTTATAAGATATACCAAAATAATATTTATACACCTCCGGCTACATAAGTTGTTTAGTCCTTTTTCCTCTCTGCTATTAAATTTATATTACCTCACAAAATTTTCTGCCTGGGCATCAAAGAATAAAAACGTTCCTTATAATGATTTCCCATCCAAATGGAGCTATGAAAAGCGTTACAAATTATACAAGTGGGTTATCGAAAATGAACATTTGGGAAACACCCCTATCAATTATTTGGAATTTGGAGTAGCTGCTGGGCAATCCTTTTTATGGTTTCTCGGTCAGAATTTAAATGCTGATAGCCGGTTTTACGGCTTTGATACCTTTACTGGTTTGCCGGAGGATTGGGGGCCCTTTAAAAAAGGAGCATTTTCTAATAATAACCAACCACCTGCAATTGATGATACCAGGGCCAAATTTTACCAGGGACTATTTCAGCAAACAATCCATAAATTTCTTCCAGAGTTAAATAACAACAAAAGAAACGTAATAATGATGGACGCAGATATATATTCTGCTACAGTTTACACACTTACCAGTTTGGCTCCTTTCTTAAAAACGGGAGACATTATTTTTTTTGATGAATTTGCAGTACCTACTCATGAATTTAAAGCTTTCATGGACTTTGTGCAATCGTTTTATATTAAATTGGAACTTATTGCCGCTGCTAATAACTACTATTTTACCGTGTTCAGAGTAGCTTGATTTTGAGCTATTATAAGGACCTAAATAAGAATAAGTTGCTTTTAACGCCATCGGCCAGGTACAAAAGATGTATATAATACTTCAATTAAGTTGGGAAACTATTATCGAAAACAGGCCTAGAACGTCTTTTAAAGTAGCGAGGCCCGGATGAATTCAATTCCCCGCCAACCCAGGATCCTGGCCAAAATTTATTTTTTTGCTAACCAGATTAACCTAACTTCAAACCAGTTTTCATAGGGTACGGATTAAAAACGGGCTAAGGTTTCTACCTAAGCCCTTCTTTTTTACTGCTATTGTACAATTTATTGTCCTTTTTAATCAATTCATTTGCCCTTTTACACAGTACATACGTTACTCTGAGCTGAGATAGTCTTACCTCCTTAGCTTCATTACAGGTTTTTCATAGGATATTGGATTTAACACGGGGCTGAATTTTTATTCAGGCCCTTTTTTATGTAATAAGAGCGACGTCTTTCAGGCCAGTTATTATATGATAACTTAGCCGGTTTATGGATGATGATTTTGAGCTTTCCATATCTTATAAAGGTGAAGAGTTAGTATTTCCTGCCAGATTTCTCAGACTCGGATACAGTTATCAAATTGAAGTATATATAAATGGTGTTGCAATTTATTTTGAAAGGGATGAACAAAGAGAATGGAGAGTGATAACTAGTTTAGAAGAAATGAATACAAATAGTAAATGGGATATTGATCTTATAAGAACCATTGCAGCTACCATTGATAACATTTTAAAGTAGCCCTTATTTAAAAAAACAAATACATTAGAAAGTAGCAGGTTATCTCCTGTTTCATTTTTTATTCAATTCTTTTCTCGGAGTTTAACTGCAACCAGAGTTACAATCCAGTAGTTGTGATACACTCTTCAACAAGAGTTAATGCCGGTTGGCTTTGAAAAACTTTTAAAGCAATCCCCTAAAGGACAATTTTGAAATAAATTTCTTTATGAAGAACAATTATTTATTTCAGTTGGTCGGCGTTTCACTGTGTTTTGTCTACCTGCATGCCTGCACAAATTCAAATGCATTAGTCAAGGAGAAAGCCACAGAAAAAGCAGGACAAAATAGTATCAGTTTTAAGGTAAATGGCCAACTGGTAAAAACCAGTGGATGGAATATCAGTCGCTTTAAAACGGGAGAAAGTCTTCATATCAATATTACCAGCAACATGCATGAAGATAAAAGAACTGTGGCTTTCAATTTACAAGGATGTCAGCCCGGAAACTACACTCTTGAGGAAGCACGAGGCGAAGGGACTGCTTACGGAAGTTACAAACCAGATTATACCAACTTCAGTGAAGCATATATATTTAAGCATGGAGAAATCCATATCAGTTCTTTGGACACAGTACACGGAATTTTGAATGCCTCCTTTCACGGCATTGCAGAATATGGAGCCAGGAGCATTGTTATTACAGACGGACTAATTCAAGACGGTAAAATTGCGCCGGGACTAACTAACTATTGATGACATCGGAAGAATTTATAGCAACTAGGCGGATAGAAGGGCATGTAATGTCACGGTGGCTCAACCAGCGTGTAAGAGAGAAAATAAGGAGTCTTAACAATAACAACTGGGCAAAACATAGCCGATCGGAAACCAAGTGAGACCGTTCACAAGCTCGCTCTTTAAAAACCTTGCATTGCATCTATCTTATTGCCGGAATACCGGTGATGATAGAATACCTGCGTTTATATTTTTTGCTTTTTATTTTATTTGGTATAGAGCTTACCAGTTATTGCCAGCAGGGAAACACATGGTATTGTGGCCAGGGTGCGGGCCTCAGCTTTAATACCAATCCGGCTTCTTCATTAACGGATGGTCAACTTTATACTTCTGAAGGTTGCTCAGGTATCAGTGATTACAATGGAGGTATTTTATTTTATACCGATGGCAATACGGTATGGAACAAACTGCACCAGGTTATGGCAAATGGAACTGGTTTGAAAGGCAACCAGTCCTCTTCCGATGCTGCCATCATTATACCCAGGCCAGGATCTTCCACCATCTTCTATATTTTCACTGCAAG
>DAIQPL010000376.1:0-3784 GCA_036787395.1 Flavisolibacter sp.
GTACTCCTTCCGGCTACGGTTGCACTCAGCTTTTGTTGCAGGTAGGCCTGCATGTTTTGAAGATATCTATTTTGGAAAGTACAAAATGAATCAGGCATCAGGAATTTCCGGCTCAACCAATTTAGTTAGCTTTTCTAAAGATTCCTGCCACCCTAAGTAACACATTTCTACAGGTATAGCTGCCGGAATACCTTCCTGCAAAATTTTTATTTCTGTGCCAACCGAAACTTTTCGAAGCCACACCGATGTAATCATTTCGCCTGGAAGGTTGGGGTCATCAAATTTATCCGTGTACTTTAAAAATTCATTGGGTTTAATCTCGAGATATTTTCCACCGAATGAATGGCCATTACCCGTGGAAAAATTATGAAATGACATTTTATAAGTTCCATCCACCTTTACATTCATTTCGTGCACGGTACAAAGGAAGCCATAAGGAGGCAACCAGGAGGCAAGTGCGTTGGCCTGCGTAAATGCACGATAAACTTTCTCCGGAGATGCTTTAAGAACTCTGTGAAATGAAACACTGTTGTCAGACATAAAACTGATTTAGATAATGGGTGATCTTTTGCGGTCAATACACATGTGGCTCTTACAAATTTAAATCGTTTTATGTATCAAAATGATACACTTATCTTGAGACTAAACCAGCACATTGCTGGCAACACGTCAACCAGCTAAATATATAAATCAGTTTCATAGACTATCCTGTTATTTTTTACCGTATCCATCCAGTGCTGATTCTGTTTCAAAATAAACTTCAGTGCGATTTCCCGCCTCTCAGCTAATACTTCTTTTTTTGCTTTTGTGATGTTCTTCTTTAATTGTGCCAAAGTTAAGTCAGTGCAATAAGCAGGACTTCCAGGTTGTTGTCTCCATGAATCCTGAAGGCTTCCAATATCTAAAGAATCAAACCCGCTGTCATTTATAAGTGTGGATACCAGGTCTTTTGATTTTTTGTCATTGCCCGAAACAGGAAGTGCTATACGCGAGGGAGAATCTTTGCGGAGACCGGCGTGCACAAGTGAGCCGGCAAGAATACTGTTGTAAGCCTTCACAACCGGTCGTTGAAGTTGATTCGACACCCAAACACTTTCAGGCATCCCATTCTCAATTTCTTCGATTGTTCCGTCTCTGATTGGGTAATAGTTACAAGTATCAATAATGGCAGTGTTTGCATAAGTATTTTTAAGCAGGTGTTGCGGCAACTTAAGAATTCCAATCAATGGGATAGTCACAACAATTACATCAACATCAGTAACAACATCCGACAAACTAACCGCTGAAGCTCCCGTTTCCAGGGCTAAATCTTTAAGCTTTTCGATTCCGCCGGAGTTAGTCATTTTCACACTGTGGCCTGCTTTTGAGTATTGTCGTATCAAAGCTCCTCCAATCTGGCCGGCTCCAATAATTCCTATTTTCATTTTATTCCATTTCAAATTAGCACTGAGTTTTTGAGCGGGTTTGTCTTCGATCTTTTCCACACGATATTCCGCAAATTACACCTGTATTTTTTGAAACATTTGGATCAAGTACAGGTGCCTGGACAAAAATGTTTCGAAATCATCCAATGTGACAAAGTCACTGAAACAGGCTCCTCAGGTCAACTATCTTTTGTTCAGCACTTTCAAGATTGGTAGAGCCCTGCCTGGGCCTGCTCAATTCCATGACAAGATAAAGAACTACGGTAGTCATAATTGCAAACGCCATGGAAAGCAGTGCATTCCGGTTGCCCGGTTTGATCCCAAAACCGGTTAGGAAGCTTGCAACAAAGACCAGTAACAATAAAACTATAATGATCAGGGTAGGAACAGCAGCTACGCGGCCTGCTTCCCGGGTAGTCATCATATTTTTCATGCTGATAAGGACCAGCACCATCTGGTCTGAGCGGACACGGTTGTTTGGATCGTTACCTAAACGGATCGTCTTACTCCACATGCTTCTGAATTGCTTATTGCCATCATCCAGCGCAGCTTGTATTTTGACAGGGTCATCACCGGCTTCATAATAGCTAATCCTTGATTCAACATAGTTTTTGTAGTCAGGCAATAAAGCTTGCCTGGCACTATCGGGATACAGGTCACATCTCAAAATAGCTGTGTTGATCAAATTAGCTTCATCCACGATCGTCTGGCGCCTGGATTCATATTTGGTGGCAGCCATTCCAAAACTAAATGCAAGCAACAAGGCCATAAGTCCAAGCAGGGAGCCTTCCCCGGTTCCGAGGCCAATTTCTTTATTCGGGTATTTCCGGGTGATCCTCTTTCTTAAGAGGTAACCAAGCCAGTTCAGAACCAAAATAATAACAAAGAAAACCGCGGCGATCAATAAAACGTTTACCTGTAACAGGCTTTCGCGATAGGAGTTCATGGTAACTGATTGATGGATGAACAGACACTAACCGTGGATATTGTGTTGTTTTAAGGGTGGGGAACCAGTGGAACAATTACCGCCACTTGCTAAAATTAAGACAAAGGTGAATAGTTTTTTAGACAGCGTGATGGCTAGAGCCTTTAAGGCTTGAAGATTGCAGTCTTTTTCTCAAATGACTTTGCCAAAATTTATGACTATCTGCAAGAAGATTTTCATGATATGTTGCATAAAGCCTCGTTCTTCTTACTTTCTTAAAATTTTCTCCATTGCTTTCCCTTTTGCTAATTCATCAATTAGCTTATCTAAATAACGGATCTTTTGAATGAGTTTGTCTTCGATCTCTTCCACACGATATCCGCAAATTACTCCTGTGATTTTTGAAACATTCGGATTGAGTGCAGGTGCCTGTGCGAAAAATGTATCGAAATCACTTTTCTGGTCAATTTGTTTTTGCAATGTTTGTTTGTTGTAGCCCGTTAACCAAAAAATAATAGTGTCCACTTCTTCTTTTGTACGTCCTTTTGCTTCTGCTTTTTTTATATACAACGGATAGACACTTGCAAAAAGCAGTGCATATACTCTTTCTATTTTCATTTGGTTGTTATTATTTAGTCAAACTAATCTCTTGAAATCCAGGCGGAAGCTATTACTGTTGTCAAGGGGTTGCTGGCAACGTTTGCATTGCGAAGCGAGCGGATTGCTGTACCATGGTGAAGATAAATTTAATTACTAATGTTTAGGTGAGAAGCGTAAGTGAACATACTAGAAAGCCTCTTGTTCGGAGCATGTCACTGGCAACGCGAAAAAAAAGTTCGGTAAATAGTTTGAATGGGAGATGCAGTAGCCCATCATAACAAATCCCTGGACCTGGCCAGGGCTACACACATTGCCATTTTCGAGGACCCGGACGAACAATAAACAAATCACTACAACGTCTCCTTGTTTTCATCAACTGGGCGAACGCTATTTATCAATCTATTAACAGCGGATATACGTTGTATTGTCAAACTTTATATGAAAACACCTACCATGAAACATTTTCTACTTTTCTTGTGTATTGTGATTGCCCATGCTTGCTCTGCTCAGCAAGACTCTTCTATAAAAAGAGATAATTTTTTTGTAACGACCGAACTAAGTAAAACGTTGGGGGCTACGACATCCGATAAAAAATATGGATTTTCCTTTGTCTACAACCGGTTATTGGCGAAAACCCGTTTCGGTTTAGGCGCAGGTCTTGAACTGCTGGATATTCGAACAAAGAGATTAGGAGGCATCATGCCTGCTTTGGATCTGCGGTATTATGTACCATTGGGAAGGTCCACTTTCATACCCTTTGCGCAGGTGGGATATAACTTTTACAAATTTCAATACCAGAAATCAGGCCCTGCGCAAGCCTATGAAGAGAAAGGGG
>DAIQPL010000113.1:0-1057 GCA_036787395.1 Flavisolibacter sp.
CACCAATGATATATCTTCCCGATATGGCTGTTTCTCCTGAGGTGTTAGAACGTTGCCTGCGGGAGCCAACCGTAGGATCCGGGGTTTGAGCCACTGGAGGAGTTGCTGTAGCCACATCATTCCGGCCGGTTAGCTGTGCGTCTGCCTGTTTCCAGCCTTTGGCTATAGAGCTCAAACGATCATACTGGCCAGGATGAGTTCTGCTGGCTCTTTCTGACGCCAATGTTTTCATTGCAGCCTGTGCTTCTGCAAGACTTGCACCCATTTTTCTAAGTACAAACCCCGAAAATTCATCAGCTTCTAATTCCAATTCTGGCTGACTGCCACTTGCTGTGAGGGTATGCCCATCAAGGTGATGTCCGATCTCATGCGCCAAAACACTAATGGCCGCCCATTTGGTACCTGTTGCTTTTGTTAACTGGTTAATGAAATTGGGGTTATATAAAATATAGCGCTTACCACCATAAACAACTGCAGCAGCATTGGGTATATTAGCCTCCCTGATATCAAAATTGGCTTTTAATCCTACTACATCAATGATACCCTGCGCTATCTGCCTGCCTTCGGCGGAAGAAGCGAAAGGACTTGTTATAGTAGTAGAAGGCGTCCATTTGGTTACGGCATCATGATCGCCAATGCGACCTTGCTGGGCCATAATAACCGAGGTAAAAAGAGAAAAAATAAAAAGTATAAGTGGATTTTTCATAGTTGTTTTTTGTGCTTTATTGAGGGCATTTTTTATGCCGTGAGATGTTAAGTATGCCCACGTAAAAGCCATTTAACAAGGGGTTAAATTAATTAAGGTTAATGGGCGGGCGCATAACTATAGAATAGAGATTGCTAATTCTAAACCAGCTTAGTTGACATATTTCGGCGGCCACAGATGTCAGTCCCCGAATTACAAGATGACAAACATTCAGGGAATAAAAGATTACGTTCTATGTATGTACTGTGCATTCATTTTTTTTCTTACGAGGCGATACACAAGAACGGCTTTCGCCATAGTAGCTGCGGAAATGGAAGGATTCTCTCCAATATATCGATGTAAAACGCCTGG
>DAIQPL010000113.1:1157-11522 GCA_036787395.1 Flavisolibacter sp.
TAGTAGCTGCGGAAATGGAAGGATTCTCTCCAATATATCGATGTAAAACGCCTGGGAAATTTTCGAACATGCCTGTTCTGTTACCAAAAATAATATCTGGTGGGTGGTTATGATTACTGATTTGGTTGAAAAACGCACGGCCCACCCCTGTATCTAAATAAGGAAATGCAAATGCCCGATAAGCGATATCAAATTGGCGGCATACCAGGTCCAGTGATTCAATAGTTTGACGTACCTGTTGTTCAACTGAAATAAGGCTGAACAGGGGATGATCAACACTGTGCGCACCTACCTCAAACCCTTTGCGAACAAGCTCACGGATCTGTTCTGTCGTCATAAAAGGTCTTTCCTTTTTTCTGAATTCATCAAAATCAATATTCAACAACGCAGCCATTTCATCGGCCCTGGTCTTTGTAAGATAATTAATGCTGTTAACAGCCTTTTTTAATTGCTGCAGCGTATAAATTTTTCTCCCGCATATTTCGCTTGCTTTCTGTAAAATCTCTTTTTGTATGCGACGGCTGTCCAGGTGATGTAGTATCAAGCCCTTTTTTAGGTCATGAAAAAGAACCTTATTGTCAATAAATGCAGGATTAAGGAAAAGGGCTGCCGGCACTCCTTTACGTAATAACAAGGGAGCCACCACATCATAAACCTGGCGGAGGCCGTCATCAAATGTTAGAAGAAAGCTGGTTTTTTTAAAAGGTATCTTATTTTTTTGATGATGGATAACATCCAACAAGGTTACTGCTTCAAAATGTTTGAGAAGGTAGTCAAGGTCGGTTTCAAATTGCTGTGTTGTTTTAAATTGATAAAGCGGTTGTATATAAGGAACCTCTTTGTCAGATACAATATGCTGAAAAGGAATTAAAATAGTGGAAGGACTATTCTTTTTCAACCAATCTATATTCAAGTTAGAAACAGCCGAAAAATAAAAAGCCTTATAACTTTTCATACGGTTGTAATTCTTCTATATAGATTACATTATGATTCTTGGTTTTAAGAATGGAATATTTGTTCAGCTTTAATCTGAATAAAGAGCGTAGCTGGTGATAAAAGAATAATTTAATAAATAACAATCCAGAGAGGGCCGCCTTATCTCTTTTTATAAGCACAATAGCCAGGATGGTTATAAAGAACAAGGCCAAAGCCAATAACCAGAACGGGACCAGGTGTGTAGCAACGAAAAAATCTAAAACAATAAAAAAACCCGCTATAAGTATCAATAAAAAATAGGGCGGCCGAATAAGGTTGTAACCAAAATAGGTAAGGTTGAAATCCATTTTTTTTATTCCTGTTAGGAAAACGGAAAAACCTTCAGATAAGAATTTAAAATACGAATTGATCCAGCGTATGCGTTGTTTTTCTAAACTCTTTCCGTCGCTTATTTTTTCATCGTACAAGATGGCCTCTTTGGCATAACCGATCTTTACCTTTTTTGCAAGTTGTGCCTGCAAAGATTTATCAAATCCGCCATTTATACTTTTATCAGTATATTTAAAAGCTTTATAAATTTTGGTTTTTACAGAAATACCACACCCCCAGATACTGACAGAAAGGTTGAGCTGTGAACGTACATCCCGGTCAATAAAATTATAAAAGACCATTCCCACAGTGTCAATCTTCTCATAGATGTTTTGAGTGTTCTTTGGCTGCAGGTTCCCCTGCACCGCTTCGAAACCTTTATTATAATAAATATTGAGTACCTCCAGGAACCTCGCTTGCACAAGATTGTCAGGGTCAAATATTACCATTACCTCTTCATCATTGAAATGCTGCAATGCATAATCAATTGACTTTGTATTACTATGAAGCGCTACTGCAGGCTTTAATACATTTATGCGGCGGTCCTTAAAATCTGGTATTTGGCTAACATCGCAGTCATCTGCTACAATATAGGCGTTGAAGTGTTGATAGGTTTGTTTTAATATGGAATCTACAATTGGAGGAAGTAGACTTACGTCTTTATGAGCTGTAATTATAATACCAAACCGGTAGTTTTTTTCTGTTTTGGACTTGTCTAAAGCAGGCTTACCCGCCCGGAAGATTCTATTGAATACCGATATAAGAAGTAAAACAAGAGGCTGCACCAGAAAAGATATGATACAGATTTGGGGTAGTAAAAACAAAAGCCATAAAAAGTATACAACCAGATCCATAAGGCAAGTTTACGGGAATTCTTGATTAACAGGAATTGCTCAAGTTACAAAATAGTTAGCAACGCAAATACATATTGAAATTGAGACGAATCTTTATAAATCCCAGGCAAAAAAAAGGCAGCAACCAACTTTTTCTGCCATACAGGCCTTGGTTAAAAAGTTTTTTTTACTCCTTCCTGGATAGTAGCATTTTCCGGGTAAAGCACCGCCTTTACATAATTATTCATCGTTAAGAATTTTTGTGCCGCTTTTTGCAAATCTGCAATCGTTAGTGCATCCACTCTTTTATCATAATCCAGTATGTTTTCCGGATCGTTTTGATCAATGAAAGCCTGCGACAAATTATTCAGCCAATAATCATTTTCCTGTAATTGCGTGCGGTAGTGTTTTTTTAAGGTCTCTTTTACCTTGTCAAGATCTTTTTGGTCAACGCCGTTTTGTTGAACACCTTTAATTAAATCAAACAACGCAGTGGTCAATTTGTCTACACTTTCAGGACCTGTTGGAATATTAGCAGTAATGGTATAATGTACATATGGACGTTTTTCAATAGCGCCGTTTAATCCCCCACTATACATGCTGCCTAGTTCTTCCCTTAATTTCTCGATCACCTTAATATTTAATACATCTATCAAAGCCCTCAATGCCACACTTTCTTCGCGATTGTATTGTGTTTCTCCTGACCATAGTAAAGTAATAAAGCTTTTGGCTTCCTTTCCTTTTTTGATATTTGCTTCCACCACGCCCTTAACCGGCCGGATATTGTTGTCTTTATATAAATGTTCTGTAGGTGCAGCCGGCAAAGAACCAAGGTATTTTTCCAATAAAGGTTTGGCAGTTGATGGATCAATGTTTCCGACGAAAGTAAAGTGCATGCCGTCTGCATTGCCAAATATTTGTTTGTAAATAGACAAAGCTTTATCAACGTTTAAGTTGTTGTATTCCTCCTCTGTTGGAACTACACTTACCCACGGGTTGTTATTGTAAACAATTTTCATCAATGTATCCTGGTAAAAGGCCTGTGGATTTGTTTTAACAAACTGCAACATCCCCTTTTGTTTTGTCACCATTGATTTAAAAAGCGACTCGTCCTTCCTTGGCTGCGTAAAGTATAGGTTTAGCAGTTGCAAAAAAGTTTCGAAATCTTTTACACTGCTGCTACCCTGTATGCCTTCTTCATGATCGTTGATATAAGGAAACACTTCAACCGTTTTTCCGGAAAGAAATTTTTCAAGGTCAGTAGGCGACATGTCTTTTACGCCCATTTCGTTTACTATATCAGCAGCATGCTTGGCATTGTCTTTATCACTTAACGAAAACCGTTGGTAACCTCCCCACCGCCAGGCATCCATTACAATCTGGTCGTTTTTGAAAGTGGTTGGTTTCAAGGTAAGCGTTACGCCATTGCTTAATGTGAGATCGATGGTACCCAGCTTGTCATTTTTTGTTTCTTTGACAATTTTTCCTGAAGCGGGCCCGGAGCTCATTAAGTTTTGTGCTACCGCTTTTTCCTCGTAAGGTTTTACCGTTTGCTTTGTTGCAGCAATCATATCGCTTAATAAATCTGCATTCGAAGGCAATTTTTCTTTTGTTTTTTCTGGCGCCAAAAGCAGCGCAAAAGCATTAGCATTCGATGGCATTTTATTAGCCACTGCATTGATTTCCCCGGCACTGATGGAAGGTAATACCTGCTTAATAAACTTGTAACGGTTCGCGGCACCGGGTATAGGCTCGCCCTGCAAAAAATTATTTAGGTAGGCTTGCACTAACTGCGCTGATTGTGACTTATCTTTTTCGGCGAAGGCTCTTTCGGCGCTGTTCAACATGGTAGCCTTTTCTCTTTCAATTTCACCAGTCAAAAAGCCAAACTTTCTTGCTCTTTCTGTTTCCGCAACTAAAGCATCTAAAGCTTCTTTTGAAGTATTGTTACCCAATACAGCAAAAGATACAAAAGCATCATAACCGCGTATAAAAGATTCCTGTCCGGTATATCCGTACACAAAAGGAGGACTCTCTTTTTTTGTAAGCTCCTGTAAACG
The DNA here is from genome assembly GCA_036787395.1 of Flavisolibacter sp. Classification (GTDB taxonomy): domain Bacteria; phylum Bacteroidota; class Bacteroidia; order Chitinophagales; family Chitinophagaceae; genus Flavisolibacter. The sequence continues at coordinate 5,356 of DAIQPL010000113.1, forward strand.
CTGATTAATAAGAGAGTTCACGATCTCCTGTACAAGCTCTTTACGATAGCTGGCCCAGGTCTTTACTTTTTCAGAAGGTTTTATAAAACTAATAACCTGCAAAATAGTGTTGGTGTTTTCTTCGTCTGTCACTACTAAGGCCTCAGGCTTTGTTCTCGTTTTTATAGGTATGATAGAAGGGCGCGGCTTGTTTGCAGGCGGATTTTTATAACTTCCAAAGTGTGTCCTGATCTTTTTTTCCATCGCCAAAGGATCAATATCACCGACAACTACTACAGCCATCAAATTTGGACGGTACCATTGTTTATAAAAACGGTTTAAGGTTTCATACTTGAAATTTTTTATAGTAGAATCAGTACCTATCGGCAAACGTTCTGCATATTTTGAACCATTAAACAGCCGTGGAAAATACTGGCGCAACATTCTTTGCTGGGCGCCCTTGCTTAACCTGGATTCCGCCAGTACTACTCCTCTTTCCTTGTCAATTTCAGATTTGTCCATCAGGTTATTAAAAGCCCAGTCTTCCAATATCGTAAACCCCTTTTCAACAACGGCAGCATCATCGGTAGAAATAGGCAGAATATACACGGTTTCATCAAAGCCGGTATAAGCATTAAGGTCTGCGCCAAACTGTACACCAATCTTTTGCAGGTAGTCTACCAGCTCGTTTTTGGGAAAATGTTTAGAGCCATTAAAATTCATGTGTTCCATAAAATGAGCAAGCCCTCTTTGATCCGGGTCTTCCAGTATAGAACCTGCGTTAACAGCCAGGCGCAATTCAACTTTCTTTTCAGGTTTAGCATTTTTGCGTATGTAGTAAGTGAGTCCGTTAGATAGTTTGCCAATTTTTACGTTAGGATCAACCGGTATAGGACTGGTTAAATTGATTTGCGAAAAGGTTGGCACACCAATGAGAAGCGCTAGTACAAAAGCATAGCAATGCTGAAACTTTAATTTCATACTCATTTTATTGAAAGAATAAATATAAAGGAAATGCTGTTTCTGAAATTAAATTGAAGCTGTAATGAGGTGAGCGTTATGCATAAATAGAAAAGAGCTGGTGCCAACACACAAGCTCTTTTACAGGTAAAAAAAGTACTAATCTTTTTTCGCGGAGTATTTCTTTTCAGCTTCCTGCGCTTTTTTAAAATCCAGCACCACACCATTAATACAATAACGCAAGCCGGTGGGCGGAGGGCCATCGTCAAACACATGCCCCAGGTGCGATTTGCAACGTCCGCACATAACTTCTGTCCGGCTCATTCCATAAGTATTGTCGGGCTGGTAAATAATACTGCCCTTACTAACAGGCTGGTAGAAACTTGGCCATCCGCAACCACTTTCAAACTTGGTATCGCTTACAAATAAAGCGTTACCGCATACAGCGCAGTAATAGGTGCCTTTATCTTTAATGTTCTCAAGTGGGCTGCTCCAGGCTCTTTCTGTTCCTTTTTGGCGGGCTACATTGTAAACGTCCGCGGGAAGAATCTTCTTCCACTCGGCTTCACTTAGGTTTACTTTCGTACTGTCAGTGTTTGAATAAACCGGGTTGTTGCTTTCAGGCGTGTCGGTGGTTTTATTAGCTGAGTCCATACTTGTTTTTTTATTAGATTGTGAATAGGTGCAAAACTGCAAGCTCAATGCCAGCGGGAGTAAAATAAGGAGACGTATCATATAAAATTACTTATTTCAAATTTACGAATACAGCAGCCAAGCGGTTTTGTAAACAAATGTGAAAGCATCAGCCCACCCCGTAAAACCCCTAAGTTATATTTGAGAGACCTTTATGTCCCAGGCCGTTTTTCTTCCAATTCCCTAAAGCTGCGACCCAAGAGCTTGTAACCCATTTTCCCTATATTTGTTTTTCAAGGTTAGTATGCATGTTTAATTTGATCTTATTCGGTCCTCCGGGCAGTGGAAAGGGCACTCAATCTGAAAAAATCGTAGAAAAGTTTGGTTTGATTCATTTGTCAACCGGCAATTTATTGCGCCAGGAAATAGTAGATAAAACGCCGCTTGGGCTGGCAGCCAGGAATTTTATGGATAAGGGCCAATTAGTACCGGATGAAGTGGTCATTGCAATGATTGATTCGTCGTTGGTTAAACATGCTAATGCCAAAGGGTTTTTGTTTGATGGCTTTCCAAGAACTATAGCACAGGCCCAGGCATTGGACAATTTGCTTGACCTGAAGAAGACATCTATCCGTAAGGTCTTGGCGCTGGAGGTTACAGAGGAGGAACTGGTAAAACGGTTAGTAAAGCGGGGCGAAACTTCGGGCCGGGCGGATGATACAAACGAACAGATTATCAGGAAGCGGTTTACGGTTTATAAGAGCGAAACCGAACCCGTGGCAGAATATTATAAAAGCGAAGGCAAACTCGAAAAAATTCATGGAGAAGGTTCTGTAGACGAAATTTTTTCTAAGCTCAGCAATTCTATTGAAACCGAAATGGCTGCGCAACAATCGGTATCTGCTCAATAGTTGGTAAACTTGCATTCATAACCGGATTATATGAATGCAGAAAAGGTGAACTTTCTCAAACACAGGTTTATCCTGTTATTAAAACAAATTCCTTCCGATACACCGCCCCGGTGGGGTAAGATGACGCTGCAGCAGATGATAGAACATTTTGCAGATTCAGTCCGCATTGCATCGGGCAAAACCGCGCATACCAACATTATTACTCCGGAAGCACATTTTGACAAGATCCGCACCTTTATGCTCAGCGACAAACCATTCAGAGAAAATACGGCGAATCCACTGATGCCTGAAGTGCCTGCACCCGTAAAAAACCATTCGGTAGAAGAAGCAACCCGCGACTTGCAAAAAGAACTGGCTTTTTTCTTTTCTGTTTTTGAACAAAATAATCTTGGTGTGACGCGTAATCCTTTTTTTGGGGACCTGAACTTCGATGAGAATGTACACCTGCTTTATAAACATGCTACGCATCATTTAAAACAGTTTGGAATAACAATTCAAGAAACGCAGGCCGGGGTTGATAACACCTAAGAACACCGTATCAGATTAATGCTTTATGAATACGCATACAAACGATAACCATGGTACTTCCTTCAGGGAAGGAACAACCAGGAAATTAGAAAACTATATAACAGGTAAATGGATCACCGGGGATGGACAGGGACAGGCTTTGTTAGATGCCGTTACCGGTGACACTATTGCTGCTGTAACTACAAAAGGATTAGATTTTGGCTCTGTGTTACAATATGGCAGAGAGGTAGGAAACACTTCCTTACGCAAAATGACATTTCACGAGCGGGGCCGCATGTTAAAAGCATTAGCTGGTTATTTAATGGAGCGAAAAGAAAAGTTTTACCAGGTTAGTTATCATACAGGTGCTACAAAAGCCGATAGCTGGATTGATATTGAAGGCGGGATCGGAAACCTCTTTTCCAACGCTTCACTTCGCAGAAAGTTTCCTGACCTTCCTTATTGTACTGATGGGGAAGCAATTGGATTGAGTAAGGCCGGAAATTTTATGGGCCATCACTTATTGGTACCAAAAGAAGGCGTAGCCATTCATATCAATGCTTACAATTTTCCTGTCTGGGGTATGCTGGAAAAATGTGCAGTGAACTGGCTTGCGGGTGTGCCTGCCGTAGTAAAACCTGCTTCTATCACTTGTTACCTTACAGAAGCCGTTGTAAGGGAAATTATAGCTTCAGAAATTTTACCCGATGGTGCTTTACAATTAATCTGTGGCAGTGCCGGCGACATACTCGATCATGTAACGTCACAGGATGTAGTCACTTTTACCGGCTCCAAGACAACGGGCCTGATGTTGAAATCGCACAAAAGAATTTTGGAAGAAAGTGTACCGTTTAATATGGAAGCTGATTCACTTAATGCAATTGTATTGGGGAATGATGTAACGCCTGGTTCACCAGACTGGGACATTTTTATCAAAGAAGTCCGAAAAGAAATGACCGTGAAAGCCGGGCAAAAATGTACTGCCATCCGTCGCATCTTTGTTCCGGAAAATTTAATGGAAGATGCTTATATCGCTATAGGCAAATCTTTAGAACAAACCGTTATCGGCAACCCGCTAAACGATAAAGTGAGAATGGGTTCATTGGCCAGCCTTGGGCAGCGGGACGAAGTAAGACAAAACATTCAAAAGCTGTTAGCAACCTCCCAAATTGTTTATGGCTCCCTGGATAGTATACAAGTGGTGGATGCCGATGCACAAAAAGGTGCTTTTCTTTCGCCGGTTTTATTGAGGAACGATAGTCCATTCAAGACAGAGACCGTACATGATATTGAATGTTTTGGGCCTGTTAGCACCATCATGCCTTACAAAGATCTGGATGACGCTGTGTTGTTGGCAAAAAAAGGAAAGGGCTCGTTGTGTTGCTCTATTGTAACCAATGATAACCGCATAGCAACAGATTTTGTAGTAAGTGCTGCTACGCATCACGGAAGAATACTGGTATTGAACAGGGAAGATGCTAAGGAAAGTACAGGCCATGGCTCGCCCTTGCCTATGTTGGTTCATGGCGGACCTGGCAGAGCTGGTGGCGGAGAAGAAATGGGTGGCGTTCGTGGTGTAAGACACTACATGCAAAGAGTGGCCATCCAGGGCTCACCAACAACCATTACAGCAATCACACAATCGTACCAACCAAATGCCAGGGGTAATAAAACGGATGTACATCCCTTTCGAAAATATTTTGAAGAACTCGAAATAGGTGACCAGGTTGTTACACAAAAAAGGGTGATTACCAGCGAAGACATTGATGCCTTTGCGCAATTAAGCGGCGATCATTTTTATGCGCATAAAAAAGAAACTGATTTCACAGGTACCATGTTCGAACAGCAAGTAGCGCATGGTTATTTTGTATTGAGTGCTGCGGCTGGTTTATTTGTAGACGGCAGCGACCTTGGCCCGGTACTTTTAAATTATGGTATTGATGAATTGCGGTTTACAAAACCCGTTTATCCCGGGACAGAACTCTCTATACGCTTTAGCTGCAAAGAAAAATTACCCCAGGATCCAAAAGATGAAACAGATATCCCCAAAGGCATTGTAAAATGGTTAGTGGAAATGCTGGATGAAACCGGCGAACATGTAGGTATAGCCACAATTCTGACGATGGTGAAAAGAAAAATTTTCGCTCAGAGCTAAAGAGAAAATGAGGGATTTTTCTTAGTAACCTTGTTGTTATTTGCTCTGTTAGAAAAAATTGACATGCAACTCAATGATATAACTGGCGAGATAGTAGATGCCGCTATTAAAATTCACAATGAACTGGGCCCCGGCCTCTTTGAGTCTGTTTATGAAGAGATTTTATCTTTTGAATTGGAAAAGCGTGGACTGATTATAGAGCGGCAAATTCCCATTCCGGTGCATTATGAAAATATAAAAATGGAAGTAGGATTTCGGGCAGATTTGATTGTGGAAAAGGAGGTGATTGTAGAAATTAAATCAATTGACCATATTGCACCCGTACATAAGAAACAGGTTCTTACTTATTTAAGATTGTCTAACCTGAAAATCGGATTACTTATTAACTTCAACGAAGAATTATTGAAGAATGGAATAACAAGATTGTTTAACAACTTTACTAAATAATCTCTTTTCCTCCTTAGCTCTGTGCGCAATAAAAAATTACACTATGGAAAAGGATATCATCAACGGGTATGTAACCAGCGAAACACACAAAGGAATTACAACCATAGAGTTCTTTCATCCGCAAAGCAATTCGTTACCGCATCGCCTGCTCGAAGATTTGGCCAATGAAATTCATGCCGTAGGCACTGACAACGAAACCAAAGTGATCGTTTTGCGCTCCGGTGGTGAAAAAACTTTTTGTGCAGGAGCTTCATTTGATGAATTAGCCCATATTGAAAACGAAAAAAAGGGCTTTGAATTTTTTAGTGGCTTCGCTAATATTATCAATGCCATGCGCAGGTGTCCTAAATTAATTATTGGCCGCATCCACGGAAAATGTGTAGGTGGTGGTGTGGGTTTGGCGGCGGCTGTTGATTATGCTATAGCCGTAGAAGGAGCAGAGATAAAATTAAGCGAACTGGCACTGGGTATCGGACCCTTTGTGGTAGGACCGGCGGTACAACGAAAAACCGGGTTATCTGCGTTTACACAATTAGCAATAGATGCTACGCTGTGGCGCAATGCGGATTGGGCAC
>DAIQPL010000377.1:0-3755 GCA_036787395.1 Flavisolibacter sp.
ACTTTGCAAAAAGATGATGTAGTGGTTATCAGCATTGATGGAATAGGCACGTTAACCAACACTATTGCATTGAAAGAAAGCGTGGCGGCGAGTAATCAATAAATCGCAAAACAATCTATCTGCTTGAGATTGTTTCCGACAGCAAATTTTTTATCTTCCAGGTCAACCCGTGGTCTTCTGTGCTTGCTGGCACAGACCCTGGGTTTATTTAACAGTATGTTTACTTTAGATCAAGCCTGTGCGTTTTCAGCATGATCAAAACTCCAACAGCGTTTACTTTATCACCTTTGCTTGCTACAGATTCTCGACGGAGAAAAGAAACAAATCTTGTGTAAGCCATCCGCTGCTAAGACTATTAGTCTTTGTCACCAATTAGATCCGGGTTTCGAAAGGATGGCAACAGGTTGTAATGTGGTACGTTCTTCTTGTCGCAATTCGCCTCTAAGTTGCCGTATTCTACCTCTTTTTTACAAAAGACATTTCGGATTTTTACAGGCAGTTATTACTGGTTTCTAAAAAAAAATAAAAAAATATTTTGCCGGTATATAAAAACGCCGTTAATTTTGCTAACGGTGTTAGGTAAAATACAACCATGGGAATAACAGACAGAAAAAAAAGACAAAAGGAAGAGGTGAAGACCAGTATTCTTTCCACTGCCTGGCAAATGGTAAAGGAAGATGGCTGGCAATCGCTTTCCATGCGGAAGATTGCCGGTGCCATTGAATATAGTGCCCCCGTGATTTACGACCATTTTGAAAATAAGGAAGCTATTGTGCTGGAGTTTGCCAAAGAGGGATTTCAAATACTGGCAAAAAAAATTCAGAAAGCAAAAGAGAAATCTGATGACCCTGCTGAACAACTAAGAGCGATAGCAGATGCTTATTGGAACTTTGCGTTTAAGAATAAAGAGCACTACAAGTTAATGTATGGCCTGGGTATGGCTGGTTGCGAAATAGAAAAGTGTTTCCCTGAAAAAGGGAGTTTTAGAAATTTGGTTGTGGAACCTATTTCCAGGATTATTTCAAAAGGTAAAAATCCCGATGCAAATCCCTGTTTGAAATACTTTACGTTCTGGTCTATCCTGCATGGTTTAATATCTATCAAGAGCATGAATGCTAACGTATCAGATGAAGTGAACAAAATGGTTATGGAAGATGCTGTTTCAGGCTTTATTAAAAACCTGGATTAAAACCCACGTGCATCTTAAAATTTTATGATTACCCCCTGATAACTGTTCATCCTGGTTGCCTGCCTGAATACGGATTCAGTAATCCGACTATTGACTCATTTTTAAACCTGGAAGTTTTCTTCCAAAATTTTCATGCTATGCAAAAGTTTTTTAAACTCTTACCATCTTTACTTCAATTAGCTGTTGTAGCTATAAGTACAGGCTTTTTGCTGAATTCCTGCAATTCTTCATCGGGAACCATGTTGCAAACGCAATCGCTGCAAGCCTTGCCTGTCATAACAGTGAACGCTCTACCTGCTACCACCTACCAGGAATTTTCCGCCTCCCTTGAAGGAACAAAGGACATTGAAGTTCGACCACAGGTAGACGGCACACTCGATAAAATTTATGTGGATGAAGGTGCTTATGTAAAAAAGGGCCAGCCTTTGTTTCGTATCAATGATCGTATATACAGGGAGCAGTATAATAATGCCAGGGCCAATTTGTTGGCAGCTAAAGCTAACCTTGTCAATGCACAAATCAGTGTATCTAAATTGACACCACTTGTTGAGAACAATGTCATTTCTGATGTGCAATTAAAAACAGCAAAAGCTGGTTATGATGCAGCGGCGGCACAGGTGTCACAGGCAGAAGCGATGGTACGGAATTCACAAATCAGCCTCGGTTACACTACTATAAAAGCGCCTGTAGATGGGTACATTGGAAGAATACCATACAAGACCGGAAGCCTTGTGGGGTTAACTACTCCGGAGCCATTAACGGTGTTGTCAGACATCAAAGATGTTTATGCTTATTTCTCCATGAGTGAAAATGATTTTCTTCAATTTAGAAATCAATTTACCGGGAATACTATAGCTGAAAAATTAAAGCAACTACCACCGGTTGAATTGCTGCTTGCTGACAACAGTGTATATCCACAAAAAGGAAAAGTACAAACGGTTTCAGGGCAATTTAATAATAGCATGGGCGCCATTAGTTTCAGGGCGAGTTTCCCAAATGGCGGCGGTTTACTGCGTTCGGGAAATACGGGCAAAATACGTATTCCACGCTCCGTTAGTTCCGCATTGATTATTCCCCAGGAAGCTACGTTTGAGCTCCAGGATAAGGTACTTGTTTTTGTGGTTGGCGATAGCAACAAAGTGGCTAGTGTACCCATAACTATTACCGGGAAAAGTGGTGGCTATTACCTGGTTGAAAAAGGAGTGAAACCAGGAGAAAAAATTGTCTACTCAGGCCTTGACCGGTTACGGGAAGGCGTAAAGATAGATCCCCAACTTATATCTATGGACAGCCTGCTAAAACTTAAACCATTGTAACACCAACTTTTAGCTTTCACTATTATAGTCATTCACAGCGATTGCTCTTTTAGAGAGCAACCAATAAACTTACGTCAATGCTCAAGCGATTTATTGAAAGGCCGGTCTTATCTACGGTTATATCTATACTTCTTACTTTACTGGGATTACTTTCCCTGTACACTTTGCCCATCACGCTTTTTCCCGACATTGCTCCGCCCACGGTGCAGGTTACAGCAACGTATCCCGGGGCCAACGCGGAAGTGGTAGCCAGGGCCGTAGCTACCCCGATTGAAGAAGCAATCAATGGCGTAGAGAACATGACGTACATGACCTCTACTTCCAGTAACGACGGTACTATGACGCTTAATGTTTTTTTTAAAGTTGGCACCAATCCTGACCTGGCAGCGGTGAATGTACAGAGCAGGGTTTCAAGGGCTACCAGCCAAATACCACAGGAAGTAGTACAGTCCGGTGTTTCTACACAAAAGCAACAAAACAGCATGATCATGGTGCCGCTTGTCTACAGCAATGACAGTACCTATGATGAAACATTTTTGCAGAACTACGCCAAGATTAATATTATTCCTGAATTGCAACGGGTTCCAGGGGTGGGACAGGCGATGGTGTTTGGGGCGAAGGATTATTCAATGCGTATCTGGTTAAAACCCGACCGTTTAACAGCTAATGGTTTGTCGGCCCACGATGTTTTGGATGCTATTCATGAACAAAACCTGGAAGCAGCACCTGGCAGGTTTGGACAAAGCAGCACGGCGTCCTTTGAGTATATTTTGAAATACAAAGGCAAACTGTCAAAAAATGAAGACTATGAGAATATCATTTTGAAATCATCGCCCGATGGATCTGTTGTGCAGTTAAAAGATGTAGCACGTGTTGAGTTTGGAGCATTTGCTTATAGTGCTAACACTAACATTGCCGGGAAACCAGGTATTGGCATTGCTCTTTTTCAAACGGCTGGTTCCAATGCCAATGATATTCTTACGCAGGCAGAGGCGGTGATGAAAAAAGCGGCTGGTTCTTTTCCTAAAGGAGTTGAGTATTTTAACATGTACAGCGCCAAGGAATTTTTGGATGAATCCATTGCACAGGTGGAGGAAACATTGCTTATTGCTTTTGTACTGGTCTTCCTCGTGGTCTTTCTTTTTTTGCAGGACTTTCGTTCTACGCTCATTCCGGCGATTGCTGTTCCCGTGGCTATTATCGGTACGTTTTTCTTTATGCAGTTGTTTGGATTTACCATTAACCTGCTT
>DAIQPL010000114.1:0-11506 GCA_036787395.1 Flavisolibacter sp.
AACTCCCGATCCCGCTACATTCCATTAATTCTTCGTTTTTTTCAACAAGCTGCTCTACTTCGAGTAGCTTTTTCTCTTTGAGGGTCATATATTCGAAACGAAAAATAGGAAGTAAATAAGGTGTTCGATAGATGCTATGTTTATACGAAAGTTTCCTGCATTTGCTTTCTGAGTCTGACGGCATACTTGCAGTAAAGCCCAAGACCCTGTGATCATTTATTTTCTTTCAACATTTTGAGCGAGGTGCCAGCAGCCCGTTAATATTTTTTTAGTTGGTGCGATGTCAGTGAGCGAACACTCAAAGTTTTTTATTTATAGATGAGTCAGTGTTATCGCGTCAACCTGTAGATTAGCAACGCTGTTCTTTTGATCAACTTGGGATAGAGCGGAAGATTGATAATCTCACCGGGTGCATGAGCTCCCCTGCCCGCTGAACCGAGTCCATCGAGGCAGTCGAGATATTCAGCCACAAAGGAAATATCCCCGGCACCGCGTTGTGAAGGATCCCCGGCTTTCACTTCTCCATATCCTAATACAAGATTCACTTCATTCAGCTTTTTAACCAGTGCCTCATTTCCGGGAGTAGGTGGCATAGCCGGATAGATATCGGTGAAACTGATCTTTGCTTTTGCGCCGGGCAGGCTTCGCGATGCGATATGCTTCATGCTGTCTCTTGCCTTCTCTAATTGTTGGTTACTAATAAACCTAAGATCCCCTTTCACGACGGCTTTTGGAGAAATAATATTTGTCTTGCCACTTACTTCTCCGGCTTGTTCGTCCGGATGATAATTGACTTCGGCCCCTCCGAGAAACAACCCGGGATTGAAAGTAAGATATTGTTCATGGCCCATTTTTTCTCTGAACTCATTGATGATCCTCGAGGCTTCATAAATAGCACCATAACCGCCAACACCAAAAACACCGCCTGAATGCGCCTGCCGGCCTTCCACTTCGAGCATCCAATCGCTGTTTCCTCTTCTTGCTATACAGGCCAAGTTCAAACCTATGGCTGTTTCAAAACAAAGAGCAATATCATGTTGCTTTGCTCTTGCAATGAAATCAGCACGACTCAAGGATGTCGGAACACCAGGTTTTTCCTCATCTCCGGTAAAATATACCGTGATGGTGACGTCATTCAGCAACCCTCGTTTATGCAAAGCTTTCAATGCCGCAATAATCATCACATCTCCTCCTTTCATATCAGTAACACCCTGCCCGGTTGCCGAAGTATCTGTCAGCTGAGTATAAGGATTCGCTGGCATATCGGGTTCAAATACCGTATCCAGATGACCGATGAGAAAAAGTCTTTTGCCTTTCTTGCCTTTGCGTGTGGCAACGAGATGTCCCGCCCTCTTCAATGAATCCGGCAGTCTTACCCATTCAATAGCGAAGCCTAGTGCAGACAATTCTTTCGCATACAAATCTCCAACTTTCCTCACTCCCATAATATTCAATGTACCGCTATTAATATTTACAGATTCTTTGAGCAATTGCATGGTTGCGGACATAGTTTCCTCAATGTCCCCTACAATTTGTTGTTCGGTTTTCGAAAGCGTTTGACTTTGCAAATGAAAAATCGAGGTGCAAGAAATGATGGCGCAAAGAAATTTCTTCATGCTTTCTTTTGTAAAGAAAGGTAGGAAATCGCTGTGGGATTTGAATACAGAAAAACAATGTGTTTTATAGTTGAACTTTAAAATTTTCATCAAACCTAAAGACTGGGATTAAATATCGTTTTGGGCATTTGATTTAAATCGGGAAAAAATGTACCAGTTAATAAGGTCGGAAAGCAAGTCTTTTAACACTTAAAAGTAATAGTATAAGGAAAAAATAGTCTTCAAATACGCCTATTTGACAAATAAATAGTTTCCTAGCAGCACTTCAAGGCGATATGCCTCACGGCTTCAAATATTCACTGACCTAGAAGATAAACTTTTCACGACCAACATCCCAAAAGGTTTCGAAAAAATCTTTTAGTTTTTTCAAAAGATAATTTCCCTAATAGCATTACCGGAAAAATCAATTCCATTTCTCATTTATATTCGGGGTTAATTAGAATAAATAAGATTCCGTTCAGCAGCGATACCGAAAGTATTTAAAGGCAATTCGGAATTAAAGACAAAGGCTTTTATCTCATTAGGCCGGACAGTTATATCGCTTACAGAAGTAAATTGTTAGATACTGCAAGGCTTAAAGACTATTTGAAAAAAAATTAATCAAAGCTTAATACCTCAAAACTTAGAAATATTTTCTCACTCCAATATTTAATTGTAATATTACGATTAAGTCATTGATACAATGAGAAAATACTTATCGGAATTCATAGGAACTTTTGGCCTTGTCTTTTTGGGAACCGGAGCGATTTAGCCTAATGAGGTAACAGTGAAATTAGAAACTTCAGCCTTTGACACGCATTAAATCTCCATCGTTTGCAAGCGGGCATACGCTTCGGGCATTCATACAAGCATTTTATTTAGTGAATTAATACCGGGGAAAAGAGCAGACTTCATTGCGAAAGCAGATGAAGTAAGATGCTCAAGAGAAATATTAGGAACATTATCCAAGGAACAACGAAGCATCAAGAATAATTGCAAGAAACTTAATAAAATACTGGGTACAAGGATCCACAATTCGTAGCAGGCTTAGCTAGAGCGAAAGAAGACGGGAAAAGGAATAGCAGTTAATAGCGAACTCTAATGGGTAAAAATCTTCGTCTGAACAAGAGTTAATGCTCGACATAATTTAAAAAATGTTTGCAATAAATAAATCTTTTATCGTAATATTGCGATTTATATGGGAGCTACAAAGACAGAAATATTTACGGAAAGACAAAATAAGCTTGCCTTAATGATGAAGGCGCTTGCACATTCGGCACGTATTGCCATCATTCAGCAACTTCTTAAAACGAATGCCTGTATTTGCGGTGACCTGGTTGAGGAGTTAGGTCTTGCCCAGGCTACTATTTCACAGCATTTAAAAGAATTAAAGAACGGCGGACTAATACAGGGAACTATCGAAGGCACAAGTGTATGTTATTGTATTGATGGAAAGGTCTGGAAACAATATAAAAAGGAATTGGAAGGTTTCTTTATTCCTTATGACAAGGATGGTTGTTGCTGATTTTTTTTGATTTTATTCATCGTAATATTACAATAAATATAAAAAATAGTCATGAAAACACAAGATCAGGTAAAAGAAATAGTAAAGCAGAAATATTCAGAGATTGCTTTACAGGATAAGCAAACCAATCAATCATCCTGCTGCGGTGCGACATCAGTTTGTTGTGGAGGGGCCGATGATTATGCCATCATGGCTGATGATTACAGCAAATTAGAAGGCTACAATCCCGATGCTGATCTGGGACTTGGATGTGGCCTACCTACGCAATTCGCAAAGATTAAAAAAGGCAATGTCGTAATCGACCTTGGAAGCGGAGCAGGGAATGATGCCTTTATTGCAAGACATGAGACAGGAGAAACCGGAAAAGTTATCGGAATTGATTTTACTCCTGCCATGATTGAAAGAGCAAGAAAAAATGCAGGGGCAAGAGGATTCAACAATGTGGAGTTCAGGCAGGGAGATATTGAAAATATGCCGGTCACAAGTAATAAGGCTGATGTCATCGTCAGCAACTGCGTTCTCAACCTTGTGCCGAACAAACACAAAGTATTTAGTGAGATCTACAGGGTATTAAAACCGGGAGGACATTTTTCAATTTCCGACATTGTTTTGGAAGGAGAGTTACCTGAAAAATGGAAACAAGTAGCCGAACTATATGCAGGTTGTGTATCGGGAGCGATCCAAAGAAAAGAATATCTCGGCATTATCGAAGAAGCAGGATTCACAAACATTGTTCTTCAGAAAGAAAAAAACATCCTGCTTCCCGACGATGTTCTGAGTAGTTACCTGAGTCCGGAAGAAACCAATCAATACAAAAAGAGTAACATTAATATTCAAAGCATTACTGTTTATGCAGAAAAGCCGGCAAAAGATGACAGAAAATGCTGTGAACCCGGCAGTAGCTGCTGCTAATTTTAATAATCGGTTTTTCTAACATTAAAAATAAAAAAATGAACATCAACATCAACCAACAACCGGAAAGTAAAGAGGTTCGACGTTCCTGCATGAAAACATTCGAAGTTTCAGGAGTGCAAATACAAAATTCCTACTTGTGTGGTCAGCCACGATTCACAACTTTGGATTCATGGAATCTACAAAAGCAAAAGCGTCAATTTCCCAGAAGAGGATAAAACCTTTTTAGTAAGACACTATGGAAATAAATAAAGTTGAGAGATCTTTTGGGACTTACCTGATGAATTTCATTAAGAGCAAGGTCACGTGTGTTGAAGATGCTAAAGACATTTATCAGGAAGTCCTCGTAAAGATCATTGATAAGTCGGGCAGCCTAACGAAAGAGGAAAGCCTGAAAAGCTGGGTATTTGCGATAGCCCGAAACCAGGTAATTGATTATTACCGATCCAAAAAAATCCCGGAATTGTTAAGTGATTCAATACTGGACCGTAGTGTTGAAAGGAAGGAGAGCAAAGTCCATAGTGAACTGGAAAGCTGCATGCATGCTTTTATCAATCTTCTTCCGACAGAATACAAGGAACTTATTATTAAATCTGACATAGACGGCACAAGCCAAAAAGAACTATCTGAAACCATAGGGATAAATTATGTTACTCTGCGCTCGAAGGTGCAAAGAGGCAGAGAACGAATTCGAAATATGATATTAGATTCCTGCAATATTGAAAAAGACGCAGCAGGTGGTTTATTGGAATGTGAACCAAGATCAAGCAAAGACTTCCAACAAATTTCCTCGTCATGCGGATGTAATTAGAAACTTCAGTTTTCAAGCTACATCATTTTAGATACTACGTTATTAAGCCTAAAAGCTAATGCACCTACCCACTTCTTTCCTGGGGGAAGATCACTTTGTCTCACGCTTTCATCTACATATTACTGCAGTTAGTACGGCGCATTGTAGCTCAGTTGAAAAATTATTCATGATTCTTTGCATCAAATATTCACTGTGGCCGTCTCTATGCAGAGACTTCCACAAACTGGCCTCTCATTAAAAAAATGAAAATCAATTTTAAGCCTGAAAAAATGGCGCAATGGGTCATTCATCATAAATGGTTTGTCATCTCATTCATGTTTCTAATTGCATTTGGAGCAACAAGTGGTATGCGCCATTTAAGAATAAATAATGATTACCATGAATTTTTTAGTGAAGAAAACCCACAATTAAAGGCGTACGATGCCTTGCAACAGAAATACACAAAGGATGACAATGTATATATTATGCTTCAACCGAAAAATGGTAATGTATTTACGAATGCAACTTTGCAGGCTATTGAAAATTTGGTTGAACGGGCATGGAAAACACCTTATTCATCCAGGGTAGATGCTATTACGAACTTTCAAAACTTTCATTCCAGCGACGATAATTTGTTTGTCGAAGATCTCGTAAAAGATGCTTCAACGCTACAGGCTGATGATTTGAAGGAAATCAAAGCAAAGACATTGACAGAACCACTATTGGTTAACCGTCTCATAGATAAGAATGGAAGCTTTACTGCAGTAAATATTACCGTTAACCTTCCGGGAAAATCCCTAACAGAAAATAATGAAGCGGCAAAGTACGTCCGCAGGCTGGTAGCTGATTGGCAGAAAGATTTTCCGGATATTAAAGCTTACCTGACCGGTAATGTAATTTTTATTGAGGCGTTCGATGACAACTTCGCCAAAGATATGAGCACACTTACACCACTCATGTTCCTGGTGATTGTTGTACTGTTATTAATTGCGACAAAAAATATTTGGGCGACTATGGGTGCTTTTGTCGTCGTGTTATTATCTATGATTTCAGGACTTGGCATTGCTGGTTGGTTAGGCTTTAAATTGTCCGGGCCGGTATTTTCAGCTCCTAACATGATCATGACTTTGGCAGTAGCGGACAGCGTGCATGTTCTTGTAACAATCTTGCATTATTTACGAAAAGGATATTCGAAGGAACAGGCAATTATCGAAACGTACAAAACCAATTTTGCTCCGATTTTATTAACAACGATTACAACAGTCTGCGGCTTCCTCACTTTAAATTTCAGTGATTCTCCTCCGTTCAGAGTTTTGGGAAATATCACAGCATTAGGTATGGCTGCAGCATACTTTTATTCTTTCTTCCTGCTTCCTGCGCTGATAGCTGTTCTACCTTTAAAAACAAACAAATATTCAAAGTCTTCGAGCGGCAGTTTGTTAATAGAAAAGCTTAGCGAATTTGTTATACGTTCCCGAAAAAAAATCTTGTGGACTTCTTCTTTAGTTGTCCTGGTAATGGGGCTTTTTATATTCAGGAATGAACTGAACAATCAGTTTATCAATTTTTTCGATGACACGGTGAGTTTTAAAAAAGATAGTGACTTTATCGATGAGAACCTCTCAGGAATGTACACGATTGAGTTCTCCCTTCCTTCAGGACGCCCTTATGGTATTTCCGATCCGGCGTATTTAAATAAAGTGGATGAATTTGCAAGATGGTTTTCTACTCAAAAGCAAGTTGTGCATGTTAGCTCCATAGCAGAAATACAAAAGAAAATAAATAAGGCGATGCATAATGACCAAAATGGTTATTACGCATTAACGACTTCAAAGGAGGAAGCAGCCCAATATCTTTTGCTCTATGAAATGTCCTTGCCATACGGTCTTGATTTAAACAATCAAATCAATGTTGACAAATCAGAAACACGATTAACCGCGACTGTAAAAAATGTATCCAGTAAAGAGTTGATGGCTGTGGCCCATAATGCAGAAGATTGGCTGAAAAAAAATGCCCCGGACTATATGTATTCAAAGGGCACGAGCATGGCTCTTATGTTCTCCTACCTTACCAAAAGGAATATGGAAAGCATGATCGAAGGAGAATTTTGGGGGCTGCTGGCTATTTCTTTAATACTGATTTTAACCACCAGAAGTTTTAAGTATGGCCTGGTGGGTTTGCTGCCAAATCTTGCACCTGTGGCTGTGTCCTTTGGTGTATGGGGTATTTTGGTTGGCCAGATTGATATGGGTACTTCTATTGTGTTTGGAATGGTGCTTGGAATTATTGTAGATGACACCATACATGTGTTGTCAAAATATTTGCATGCCCGAAACAAATTAGGTAAGTCACCTGAAGATGCTGCGAGGTATTGTTTCTATATGGTTTCAAAATCAGCGTTGGTGACAACAGGAGTTCTTACAGCAGGATTTTTAGTGCTTGCACAATCACACTTTGGCTTCAATGCAGGCATGGCAAAGATGACTGCGATAACACTCGTCATTGCTCTCATTTTTGAAATGACCTTATTAATACCATTATTAATTACTGTTGACCTGGTTAAAATAAAAGCATTACGGCAAAACCGCCGATCATTCAAAAAGGTTCAGCGATCAGAAGTTGATAATACTGTAAAAATTTAAACCATGTATATGAAAAAAATAGCCGCAAAATTTATAATCGTATTTGCCGTATCACCATTTGTAGGGATGGCTCAGGACAATGGAATCACCATTGCAAAGGAAGCAGATAAAAGAGATAATGGCTGGGCCTCGGTGTCTATGTCTTTTACGATGACATTAAAAAACAGATCAGGCCAGGAAACAGTCAGGAAGCTTCATAGTTATATGCTGGAGATAGAAAATGATGGAGACAAATCCTTAGTTGTTTTTGACAATCCTTCTGACGTGAAGGGTACGGCATCCCTGGTTTATAGCCATAAAAAAGGTGATGACGACCAATGGCTTTATTTGCCTGCGCTAAAACAGGTGAAAAGAATATCATCCAGTAATAAATCAGGCCCTTTTATGGGAAGCGAGTTTGCCTATGAAGATGTGTCGTCCCAGGAGGTTGAAAAGTTTAATTATAAATACATCGGCTTATCAAAGTTTAACGAAGAAGAATGTTTCCTGGTAGAAAGATACCCATTGGCGAAAAACTCAGGATATAAACGTCAACAGGTCTGGTTCAACAAAACGAATTACCGAATCGCAAAAATCGATTTTTATGATAGAAAGGATTTACTGATCAAAACACTCACGTACTCAGGCTATAAATTATATGGAGAAAAATTTTGGCGACCTGATCAAATGACTATGCAGAATCATCAAACCGGAAAGGAAACAATTACTCAGTTTTCATCTTATCAATTCGGTATTGGACTTTCTAACGACAATTTCACACAAAACAGTTTGCAAAATGCAAAATAAGCGACTAAGAGTCTCTTGCCTGTTTTCTTTTCTTTTGTTGATATTTCTCTCATATAATCTGAAGGCACAGGACACATCCGGAAAAGCCCGGATGGAATGGTTTGGATATATAGAGGCAAATTTTCGGTATTACCCGCAATGTCCTCTGTACGGGGGGCAAAAGCATAGCTATTTTTCTGCCGCATTTAAACCCCAGTTTTTTTTAAAAAGTTCTAATAGCAAGCACCAATTAAATTTTCTTGCGTTTGCGCGTATAGATCAGTACGATACTAAAAGAACACATGCTGATATAAAAGACCTTTACTGGCATTTTAACTCAAAGAAATGGGAAATAAATGCTGGAATTAAAACCGTTACGTGGGGCAAAGCAGAATCGAATCATTTGGTTGATATTATCAACCAGTATGATTTGCTGGAGGGTCGCAATCTGGAGAACAAATTGGGTCAACCTTTAATCCAGGCAGCCTATTCATCGCAATGGGGAACGTTTGAATTGTATCTGGCCACAATTTCCAGGCAAGTCAGGTTTCCGGGAGAAAAGGGGAGACTCAGGCCGGGCTTTAACATTGATTACAGTAGTACAGAGTTTGAACTCAAAAATGGGAAGTATGTTCCTGATATAGCTGTAAGGTTTATCAAATCGATAAATAGTTTTGATTTTGCAATTTCACATTTTTATGGAACGAGCAGATTACCATTATTCATAAAGGTCGATTCGGATAGTTTCATTCCGTATTATGAAGAGATTAACCAGACAGGTTTTGAGATGCAATGGCTTAAAGGTCCTTTTGCATTAAAAGGGGAAGCGATTCACCAGTTTAGCAAACGTGGAAATATTCAAGCCGCAACTATTGGTATCGAATACAATACCTTTTATAAAGCCGGGCCAGAATTAAAATGGCTATTAGAATATACCTACGATAAACGAAACAAGGAACAAATAAGCGGAATGAACAATGATTTATTCTTCGGCATTCATCTTAATTTAAATGATAAGCAGAGTACTAATCTTATGCTTGCTTCCACTGTCGATTTAAAGTATGGAACAACGATTCTCCACTCGCAAGCTGAAAGAAGATTTGGTGATCTCTGGAAACTTCATTTCGTATATACCCAAATTTTAAATTCAGATAACGAAGATTTTTATCATTTGATCAGGAAGGATTCATTTATGGAAATTGGCTTATTTCATTTTTTTTAATAGTTGAGTCGTGTTCCATACAGTATATCTGTTTCGACGAATTTTTTGCCTTGTAATGTGTCGTCAATTTTTTTGCTCATGACATCTTTCTTCTTAGAATGCCAGGTATCTCAAAGCCAAGCCAAATTTGTCCAATACTTGCGATAGCACGGAGACACTCAACACCTCCAGCATGTTCTACGGGCTATGCTTTACTGGCTATGTTCCGGGTACGAAAGTTTGAGTCTTCAAAAACGAACCTCTTACTATGGAAGCCGAAGGTGGCTAATGTCAAGCTATGCGTGTTGGTGTATCTACCGCAGGCTGAAGCCAAATTGCTGACTGGAACAACCGTATAACTCACTGCCCCGGAAAGGTGAATAGAAGGTCGGGAGCTCGTAAGATGAAAAAACAAAGCTCCGGGAGTAGCTTTTGTTTTTTCACGGCATGGAAGCTTCGGATGTGAAGCGAATGAAAGAACTGGAAGAGGAAGCTGCCCGGCTGAAAAGGATGTACGCCAATCTGGCAACGGATAATGAAATCTTAAGAGATCTGTTCACAAAAAAAGGCTGGGCTCTGCCACCAAAGGCAATTAAGCGAAGAGATTGTTGCAGAACGAAAAGTGTCGGTAAGCAGAGCCTGTAAGATTGTATCACTGCCGCGTTCATAGTATTATTATGATTCAGTAAAGATTATTATTCAGTAAAGGATGATGAATCAGTCATTGAGGCGCCGCAGGAATTAGCATTCAAGCATCCTTCATACGGCTTCAGAAAATTATTTGCCTATATCCGTCGGTCAGGCAAGAATTGGACACCAGGCAAAAACTTTCCTATCCGATCAAAAAAACGCTGCCATCAGACCGGCAGGTTTTTTTTAATAATTGCTTTCAACAGAGTGGGAGTAACCATACGTGAAAAAAATATACTGTTCACCATCAAACAGAGTGTTTCCAGCTGTTGAAAATCATAAGGCTCTCTATAATGAAGCGGAACCTATAACCCTCGCCTTCCGACAAATGCCCTCCGCAGCAGTGCCATGATCAGCGTAAAAAGAGCAGAACCAATGATTGCCCATAAGACAGGGAAAGCTTCGCCCTGAATGTTGATCTCGAAAAGACGCGGTAAGCCCAGTTTACCTGCCAACCATAAACCGATATAAGCACCGATAAATCCAACTACAATGGAAACGAGACATCCACCCAGATCATAACCTGCCAATGATTGTCCGATCGAGCCGCAAATGGCCGCAATTAGCAATAAAACCAGAAAGCCCATAAGTGTCATAACAAATGATTTAAGAATTGCGAATTTAATTCCGGTAAGCTACATCAATGTTCATACCACGCTTGCCTGAGCCTGTTAACTGAAGTAACTGGAAGGCAGGAGAAAATCACAGCAGCTGTTTTTACCCAGCCGCCTGCCGTGATTGTATTACTAGTGCAGGTACTCAATGTTTCTTAATCAGCAGAAAGTGCGCTCATTCTGGGACAGAACCACTACGAGAGAAGCTGTAGCTAGAACGTCGAAAGTCAAGCTATACGGTATTTAATTCCTCTTGATGTTTTGATTAGATGCGGAACAAGAAACTGCAATCGCCACATACCAAATTAAGGACGCTTTATTGATGACAGAATGCTTAAAAGCTCGTGCAAGGGTTCAACCCGGCTACGATAAATAAAAACATTTCTTCCTGTTGGGTGATAATCGTTATCACCGCAGCTACAACAAGAAAAACCAAAATAACCAATGTTGCCTGATAGCTTTGATGTTGAATTTGCTAACTGATTTTCTCCGACAACTTGTAACTGCTGATGACCATAATGCCTACAACTGCTGCGCCCATACCGTAAAAAAATCGCCTGCATCCATGGCACCCCACCAAATAGCCTATACGCAATTCCAATATCACTACCATCACAAATGAAGCAAACACAAATGCAAGACCTGCGAACTTTGCGCCTAATATTCGATAATGAACGTAACGAAGATAAATGGTCAATTGAGCAGCCAGAGGCCCTGGTGCGAGCAGCGCCAAAGCCAGTTCATCCTTGTATTTGGTTTCACTTATCCAACC
>DAIQPL010000378.1:0-3747 GCA_036787395.1 Flavisolibacter sp.
TTCCTTCGCCATCTCGTGTTCATTACTTATTATTGTAAATATATTGTGTGGTTGTCACGGTGATGTTATAAACTCGTCCGTTATCAACTGTGTCATAGGCATCATAACCAAAAACCCCTGCATGAAGCTCTCAAAATCTGTACTCGCCCTGCTCCCCATTGCTGTTTTTTTGTTGTTTGCACAAACTAACTTTACTTCCTGTCAAAAGGAAACGGAAATTATCAGGGACACGATTATTAAGAAAGACACATTAATCATTAAGGATACGGTGAGGATTACAGATACAGTGCGTTGTGGAACTTGCTACAATTTACAAGATAGTCTCGTTGCGCATTACAATTTTAATGGGGGCAATCTGAACGATTCAAGTGGCAACAATAATCACATTGTATTTAGTAATGCAAGCAAGACAACTGATCGTTTCGGAAAGTCAAACAACGCCTACCTCTTTGACGGTGCTTCAAGCTATATGAAAGTGGCTAATAGTACAAGCTTAAACCCAACCAATGCAATAAGTTTGATGGCGATCGTCAAGATAAATGATTTTTATCGCGGCAACTGTGGAGCTAATCAAATATTTGGCAAAGGATGGAATGATTTCATAAACGGATTTTATGTTTTAAGGTTTGGGTCACTTGATGGTTGTAATGTTCCTGTTGATACTACGAGGGAGGCGTTTACTGGCTCTTATGGCAATTTAAATACAAGGGCGGGAGCGCTGAACAGTTCAAATTTTATTCATACGAACTCGTGGTACAATGTGGTATACACTTATTCAAACGGTGAGTCAAAACTGTATGTGAACGGTAGTCTTATTCATTCTTCAAATACAACTGCAGTATTTACACCCAATAGTCAGGAACTCTATATTGGAAAGCACGGTGACCCCTTATTCCCGTATCTATTTAAAGGCATCATCGATGAGATTCGGATTTATAAGAAAGCATTGTGTGAGGATGAGGTCAAATTACTCAATGCGCTGAAGGATTAACATGGTTGCTTATTGATAAAAAGACGATGCTGTCTCAAAGGCATTTTTTATGGTTGCCTCAAAGGCACGAAGACACAAAGTGATGAATTTAATTTTATCTTTCTTTGTGTCTTCGTGTCTCTTTGTGGCAAGAAGCCCTTTGAGACAGCATCTTTTTTTTTGTAATTCGAGTTCAAAAAGCTGAATTTTACCAAAATTGAGCATGATCCAGACTATTGCAAAAGGCATTAATTTTTTGATGGGTGGGACACTGCGGAACAAAAAGATATTTATTGGTAATTCATTAGACTATTTGCAAAGGGAGCGAACAATCGATAAAAATTACCTTGATTACATAAGGCTATCAACGCTGGAATTAGTAAGTAACGAAATAAACAAGAATAAACTGGAAGGAAATGTCGCGGAACTTGGAGTGTACAAAGGAAAGTTTGCACGGTATTTAAACCTGTATTTTCCTGATAGGATTTTGTACCTATTTGATACGTTCGAAGGATTTGACGAGAGAGACATAGAAAAGGAAAAGCAAAAAAGTTTTTCGAGCGGCGAGCAGGATTTCTCCAATACTTCGATTGATGCGGTAATGAAATTAATGGCAAACCCTGGGCAATGCCGACCGGTTAAAGGTTTTTTTCCGGACTCTGCAAAAGGAATAGACGATCATTTTGTTTTCGTAAGTCTTGATGCCGACTTATATGAACCTATCTATAACGGCCTCCGATTTTTTTATCCGAAGCTTGTGGATGGCGGATATATTTTTATTCATGATTTTAATAACGACAGCTACAAAGGATCCCGAAAGGCCGTTGAACAGTTTTGTTCCGAAGAAGGTGTAAATTTTGTTCCAATTCCTGACGCGGGGGGATCGGCGGTTATATGTAAATGATAATCATTCTGGTTTAAGATAACCCGCATTTTTACCCTGTTACTTTTTCATCCACATCAGCGTAAATATCCTATCCCCAAAATCCAGCTTTGGCACAGTTTTTTGCCTTTATATTGGGTAATCCGAACTGATCATCTAAAATCTACCCTTATGAAAAAGACAATTGCAGGTAATTTCTTTTTGATCTTTCTCTATTATTTATTACTTCAAATCATTCTTTTATTATGACGAATCTGTACACATTTATTATGGTCAGGTAAGAGAGGAAATGGTTCGAAGAGATTCCTGATCAATCATAATCGGCTTAGTTAGACGTCAGTCATTGAGCAAGTCTGGCCTGCGTTGCCTGGTTCGCTCGATCGATTGTTCGTGCCGCCACTCTTCAACTTTTTTTGGATCGCCGCTGAGCAATACCTCAGGCACTTTCCAGTTTCGGAAATCAGCCGGCCTGGTGTACACGGGGGGAGCTAATAAATTGTCCTGGAAAGAATCCATTAAAGCAGAAGTTTCATCATTGAGCACGCCGGGCAATAATCTACCAATAGCATCTACAACTACGGCCGCTGCAAGTTCTCCACCGCTTAAAACATAGTCGCCAATCGAAATTTCTTTTGTGATGAAATGCTGTCTTATGCGCTCATCAATTCCCTTATAATGTCCACAGATAATCAGCAGATTTTTTCTTAGCGATAATTGATTCGCCATTCGCTGATCAAATCGTTTTCCATCAGGCGTCATATATATGATTTCATCGTAAGGGTTGTCTTTGGATAATGTTTCAATTGCATTCGCAAGAGGCTCCGGCATCATTACCATGCCTGCTCCGCCGCCGAACTGATAATCATCCACCTGTCCGTGCTTATATGTCGTGTAGTTTCTAAGGTTATAAACATTCACACTGAGCAATCCCTTCTCTTTAGCTCTTTTCAAGATTGAGTGCGAAAATGGACTTTCAAGTAAGTCTGGTAAAACCGTTATGATATCAATCTTCATCTTCCGTGCATCTTAGTCGTAAAGATAAAAGATTGAGATAACTCTGATAGCGTAGAGTTGTCTGTGATTATAAGAGAAAAACGAGTCCGGCTTTCGTAAGAAAACTATGGCCTGGGAGTTGACTGAGTCACGCGAATCATATGTGATTCTGCTGGATGAATTGATTTGTCCGAGTATTGCAGTTCGTCAACAACTGACATAAAGGATTTATCAGACGCTGTCAGCCATCCTTTTACCGAAGCCGGTACAAATACGGTCAACCATTTTAGTCTTGGTAAAACTTTCATTGTTTTTGAGAACATATAATATTTCATAGCTAACAGGATTTATGGGGTTGTCGATCTATGAACAACGTAAATATGAGCATTCTGTGACAAAACCAGCCCGCGTAAACAGGACTAATTAAAAAAGTAAGTGTTATCTACTAGCGGAGAAGATTAATTTTCTGTAAAATCATCCAGGTCGCGGCGTTGCTTTTTCGTAGGCCGACCTACTTTACTCAATCGCTTGCCTGTGTGAAAGCTTGCTGCCTGGAATTGCAGTCGCTCGATTTCTTCTGCAGGCGTGATGTCAATATAGTAATTGATTGCTTCAGAATACTGTACCCGATTGTGTAATAACTCGACCACTTTAATCACCCATCGTTTTGCTTCCGTTTTTACTTCATACTCATCTCCAATATTGACGTTTTTCGAAGCCTTGACGGAAACACCATTATGTTTGACTTTTCCATTATCACAGGCAGCTGCCGCTAAGGTGCGGGTCTTAAAAAGCCTGATCGCCCACAGATACTTATCAATCCGAAGTTTTTCTTTAGACGTCATTCTGAGTTCTGAGTTCTGAGTTCTGAGTTCTGAGTTCTGAGTTCTGAGTTCTGAGT
>DAIQPL010000115.1:0-11471 GCA_036787395.1 Flavisolibacter sp.
GACGTCTGCAGCGTCGGGAGGTTATCTGGCCAGACCATCCAATATCTACGCAGAGTCCAAACCGGAGGTATCCACCTCCAAGCCTGTAGAAGAGAAACCGGTTGCGGCACCTGTAGCAAAAGTTGAAGATCCGGAATCTTTTGACATGCAACTGGTGATACGTAACGACATTCCGACGGCGGCGGAGACGCCTACGAGCCACCAGGTTCAAACACCACAACAACCTCAAGCTGAGGCACCTGCTCTGCAGGACGGAGCTGAGGATCAAAAAAGGAGGGCTGCAGAACGACTACAAAAGTTGCGCAACTTGTCGTTCAACATTAATGCAGCCGATCCTAACAACGAGTTTGAATCGGTTCCGGCCTACATCCGCCGCAATATGGAATTATACAACACGGTCTCCTCGGTTGAAAACTTCTATAGTAATTACACAGTAAAAGATGACGGTAAAGGCAGTGCCAACATCAGCACCATTAATACATTTTTAGACGGTAAGAAACCTGACTAAGTCTTCGATAACTCAGTATGACACTGTCGTGCCGGGAATCTCGAAGCACTAACAAGCTATCGAAACCAATAATTTCGTTCCAATGAAGCCTCGTCCTTTTACAGGGCACCAGAATAAGGCTTGTGTTTTTAGTTGTTACCCCCGTCGTTTACGATGGGGGTTTTTATTAAATGAAATGAGGGGTAATTAAGTATGTTGGCTCCCGGCTTCAGTATTCTATTATGCTTTTGTTGTGTCACTCACTTGTACCGTTGGCACGCTATTCACCATCCACAGCACCAATCAAAGATCTCTCCTATTATTAATACTATAACATACAAGCCATATAAAAACAGTAAGAACAACTGCATAAATAATATGTGTATTTATTGCGGCCATAGAAGCCTTATAGCGTTCTTCATCAAACCTTCCAAAGAAGGCAGGCGGTGGAATTAACCTGTCTGATATTTCCATGGGTAAGAACTCACCAATGTCATTTGCCTTAAATTTCGCCCAGGCTACCGCTATGTTTTCCAGTATGAGGGCATAAAAAAGAAACACACCCAATGCGATGAAAGCCTTCCTGGTTAAAAAAGCAATAAGGAAGGCAATCGACAACTGTGAAAAAACCTGGATAAAAAATAACCCGATGTATTTTGAGCCTGCCCAGATGTTGGCTGTTTCTCCTGTTTTGTTGATAAAACCAATAAGCAGCGCTACAATGATATACAGCAAAGTCACCATTGCAGATACAAGTGCTACGTCAATGCATTTGCCTGCCAGGAACTGCTGCCTGCTCCAGCCATCAATAATGTTCTGACGGTGTGTTTTATACGTGTATTCATTGGTGATGAACATGATTACGGCAAGAGCAGGAATAAATATAAATACCGAAGAAGCATAAGCTACCGTATGCCATACTTCCGGAAAAGTAAATGGATTACCAATGATCATCTTCATTATCTGGCTGGTGGCATTGTCCTTTTCCATCAGTTCCTTGTAGATCTGGTAGAAAATATAATTGATGCCGGGATACGACAAAGCAATGATTCCTGTCATCCACCAAAAAGCCCAATACTTACGCATCTTCAGCCATTCGGTTCTTAAAAGATTCATCATGATGAGCAAGTTGAGTTTAAGGTTTAATGTTTAAGGTTGTTTCAAGTTTGACGGCTCCCATTCACTTTCCTCAGTTATTGGTTAATTCAAAGAAGCGGGCCTCAAGGCGTTTTTTCTTTAATAAAAGATGAGTAAGTGCGATGCCTTTACTGAAACAAAAACGATTAATCTCATCAAGCCTGGCTTCGCCTTTTGGTAAGGTAAATTGTACCGTATTTGATTGTTTATTGACGATAACATTATTGCTGAAATGTTCCAGCACACTGGCAAGTGCATTCAAATCTGCAGCACTAAGTTCTACCACATCTTCATCCATTAAGACTTGTTCTACATCGCCATTGGTAATTAGTGTTCCTGTTTTTAAAATAGCTACGTGCGTGCAAACTTTTTCTACTTCATCAAGCAGGTGGCTTGCCATTATAATCGTATGCCCGCTTTCTTTTAACTCAACAATTAATTGCCTTATTTCTGCAATCCCAACGGGATCTAAACCATTAGTAGGTTCATCCAGTACCAGAACTTTTGGACCACCTAATAAGGCAGCAGCAATAGCTAACCGCTGTTTCATACCCAGGCTATAGGAACTAAACCGGCTTCGGCGGCGCTCATACAAATTTACCTTTTGCAAAACGGCATCAATATCTGACTTGGTGCCTCTTCCGCTAATGCTTTGCGTCACTTTTAAATTGTCAATAGCAGATAGATAATGATAGAAATTTGGCGTTTCCAGCAATGAGCCAATCTGTTTACGTTGCTCCGGAGAGCCTGGCCGTCCAAACCATAAGAAATTACCGTTGTTGGCTTTTAACACATCAAGTATGATACTGAGGAGTGTGGTTTTACCACTGCCATTCGGACCCAATATGCCGAACACACTCCCTTGCGGTACTTCAAAAGAAACATTCTTCAAGGCTTGTATACGGCCATAGGATTTTGCAATGCTATTAATGGAAAGAACCGGCGTCATTTCGAAATTTTTTTGAAGATAGCGTGAACTACCTGTTTGGACAATCTTCGTTATACCAAAAGTGCGTTTACCTATACCAACTATCTTTTCCTTTCTTTGTTATTTGAAACAAAGCCCATGGCAACCGTGTTGATTACAGGTGGGACAGGTTTAATTGGAAAAGCATTGACAAAAGCGTTGGTGAACAGAGGCCATGATGTTATCATTCTCACAAGGGATAAGAGCAAAGAAAAAGACAGTAATAAAATCTACCACGCTGAATGGAACATAAAAAAGCAAACGATAGATAGGGACGCTATTCACAGAGCTGATTTTATTGTTCATTTAGCAGGCGCAAATGTGGCCGAAAAGCCATGGACAAAGAAGCGAAAAAGAGAGATCGTTGACAGCCGGGTTAAAAGTGCATCGTTACTAATAAAGGCACTTGAAACACCCAACAAGGTTAAAGCTGTTATTTCTGCTTCGGCTATTGGTTGGTATGGTCCTGATGACCTCACTCCCAACTCCACTGCATTGGGAGAAGAGAGAAGAAGTTTTATTGAAACTGATCCCCCTGCAAACGATTTCTTAGGGGCAACCTGCCGGCAATGGGAAAGTAGCATTCAACCCGTAGTTGAATTGGGAAAAAGGCTGGTTATTTTAAGAACAGGAATTGTTTTAAGTAATGAAGGTGGGGCCTACGCTGAATTCAAAAAATATTTAAATTTTGGTATTGCAACCATTTTAGGAAATGGAAAACAGGTAATTAGCTGGATTCATATCGCTGACCTCGTGCGCCTGTATATAGAAGCAATTGAAAATGACAAACTGCACGGGATCTATAATGCTGTAGCACCCAACCCTGTTACTAATAAAACACTGGTTCTTGAAATGGCCAAACAGCTCAATAAGTTTCATGTCCCCATCCCTGTTCCTTCTTTTGCGTTAAAAACGGTATTAGGGGAGATGAGTATTGAAGTATTGAAAAGCACAACCGTGAGCAGCGAGAAAATTGAATCAACAGGTTTCCAGTTCATGTTCCTTGATATTGAAACGGCTGTCTATAATCTTATCAAAAAAGCCTCCTGAGGGGAGGCTTTTTTATTTAAAACGCTTTCTTCTCCTGCGGCAGTTTTGGAGTTTCTTTTTGTTTATATAATTGTGGATCCACTTTCTTAGAATCTCCCTGGTAAGCCCAGCTAATGTTGTTGACGTAAGTTTTGAATGCACGGTTCAAATCAGCAACCGTTACATTTTTCATATCATCTTTGATCGTATTGGCTCTTTTCCAATTGCCGTTAACAACTTCGTTGGAAGCCAGGGCTGCCGCTTGTGCACTATTCGTTTCCTGGCGGTAATAAACATTGGTTATATAACCGGTTTTCTGGTTCTTTAAATCCTCTTCTGTAAATCCTTCGGTTTTTATTTTGTCAATTAACTGCCGGGTAACAGCTATGTACTTATTGGGATCTGTAGTGCTTGCACCAACATTGGCATAAGGTGTAGTACCGCCACTAAACCCGGCCTGTGGAGCATAAGACAGACCATTATTTGTTCTTACTTCTATAAAATGTTTCCTCGAAAAAATGCGCATAGCCAGCACAAAAGCATTATAGTCAGGCGTGCCCGGTAATGGAGCACTTGTAATGCCTTTAACATAGTTTGTGGCTAATTCTTTATCCTTGGGTTGAAAGTTATTGGCCGCTGCTGCAAAGCTTTCCTTTTTTTGTACAAAAGGTACTCCCTGCGGCACTTTTGCCAGGAATGTTGTTAGCTTTTCTTCCAGTGCTTTCTTATCTACTTCACCTACCACTACTATAACCATACGAGAGCGATTGAAAATTGACTTGTAGTAGCTCTTTGTTTCTGCAACTGTTAACTTGTTTACTGTTTCTAAAGTGCCTCCTGGATTTTTAGAATAATTTTTTCCTGCAAAAGCTACTTGCTTAGCCATTTGGTCAATTGCAAAATCAGGATTCGATTCCTGTGCTCTGAGTTGAGTCACCTGGTCTTGTTTTATACGATCAAATTCTTTTGCGTCGAACCTGGGGATAGTCATAGCATCTACGTATAGGGGCCACACTTTTTCAAAGTCACCTGCTATGCAATTCATGCGAAAACTGGCATAATCCATACCGGTAAATCCACCTACTTCTGCACTTACCTTATCTAGCTTGTTTTTAAAAGTATTCTTATCATCCTTAAGCGTTCCACATTCTGTAAGAGCAGTTATGGCTAAATTTTCAATTCCTGCTTTTGTGGCGGGGTAATTTTGAACGCCACCTTTAATAATTGTAAGCACTTCTATAATTTCATTTCCACTTGGTTGTACAATTACTTTCACACCATTAATTTTCATTTCGTAAGCCTCACCCATCTGTGCGAAAAGCTTTGCAGGGATTAGGACAATAGCAGCTACTACTATTACACAAACTATTTTTCTCATGATTAAAAGTTTTTGGCTTTAAAGAATTCACCTGGATTTAATTGCTTTTTCATTTCGGCATTGAGGATCATACCGGCTACATAAGGTTTGCCTGTTATGTACCTGTTCACATAGTCGGTTATATCTTTTTTTGTAACCTTCATCAGGTTAGGAACATAATCAGTGAAATAATCAAGCGAGGTACTGGCCCACCAAAAGGTTAGTTGCATTGAAAGACTCGAAGGCTTTTCATTGCTTCTTATTTCATTACGCATAAAAACTTGTTTGGCAGTTGCCAGTTGTTCATCTGTATAATAATCCGGGTTAGCAAACTGGCTGATCTGGTTCATTACTTCATTATAACATTCTTTCATTTTGGTAGGATTGGGAACAACTGTAATTTGAATGGGTCCCACGTAACGGTTTGTGCCATAGTTAACGCCGGCAAATGTGGCCAAGCCTTTATCTATCAACGCTTGCTGCCATTTAGAAGAGTTTAGTCCTAACATGGTTGAAAAAAGATCAGCCGCCAGGGTACCCGCTGAATCCTTATTATATGCAGGGCCATGCCAGCTAATCATGATATAAGGAGTTTGAGCAATAGAAGATTCTTTTATAAAGTACTGGGTTTCTTTCAGAGGCTGAAATTCAGGAATCGGGTATTTTTCATGAGGATTAAAGCCACTATGCTTCCAGTCTCCGAAAATATTTTTAGCAAACCCAAATGCCTGGTCCGGATCTACATCACCTGTGATCACTAACACAGAGTTATTAGGATGATAATATTTGTCCTTGATGACCATCATTTTTTCAGGTGTAGCAGTATTAATGATATCATGATCGCCAATTGGGTTTTTCCGGGTGAAAAGATCACCCCATAATTTTTTTTGAACTTCCAGGTACAACTGAAATCCCGGATCACTTTCACCACGTTGAAACTCTCCATCTACTACAGGCCGTTCTTTAGCCATGTCTTCATTCCGGTAAATGGGAAAACGCATGGCAGCATTCATGAATTTTAAACCTGCTTCTAAACTGTCCTTATCAGAAGTAAAATAGTAGTTGACCCTCTCAGTACCAGTAGTTCCATTCCAGATCATACCCAGTTCTTCTGTTCTTTTAATAAATGTTTCCTGGTTGGGATAGTCTTTATTGGCTTTAAAGAACATGTGTTCGAAAAGGTGGGACAGACCGCTATATTCTGGCCCTTCTGTATAAGCACCATTTTTAACAGCTATTTCAATGGTAGCAAGAGGTACACGGTGATTTTGAATAACTACCACTTCAAGGCCGTTATCTAATTTTTGCCAGTAATAATTTTTAGGCAGGCGGGGCTGGGCAATAGCAGAAGTAGTGACTGCTATTGAAAAAATGAGCAACCATTTTTTTCGCATAACACATAAGTTTAGCGCAATAAGTTACAGATTTATCTAATGCAAAACGTAGGGGATAAAAAATCTCCACGATCGGTTTAAACATGATTCCAATGGTAAATGTTAGTGAAAGCGCCCACCACTGCGCTGCGGTTAATGAACCGTAACCTGTGAAGTTTAAGTGCTTCGATGTCTTCTACTTTTACACGACGATATATAGGACGCATAGTCCCACCTGTAACGCCGGCAGGTTTGGTAGGATCATATTGGTATTGCGGGTCTACCAATGTTCCCCGGGGATACATAATACCGGGAACTCCCTGGCCTCTTATGTCTAGATATGTAGGATGGTCCAAACCCAGGGTATGACCATATTCATGTGCAGCTGTAGTAGAGCCCTGGTATAGGTTGTCAAGTTTAAAATAACCCGTGTTGCATCCCAAACCATCTACAAAAGAAATATCTCCGTGCACAAATTTTTCGATGCGGAAATAATTGTTTCGTGGATCAACGTTTTGTAAAACTTCTAATTCAGTAATGTCTTTCTTTAACTCTGAGGTGATGTGGAACTGAACGCTGAATGCAGTGTTCTGAATAAGAATTGACGCTTGGGGCTCGTTCCATAATGTTTCGATCTCCTCACGCATTTGTTCTGTAACAATTTCATCAGCCGCATTGCCATAAGTGATGATGTGGGAGTGGATGAAAATAAGTCTCCGATTGATATCAATTTCTGCTTCTCCCATTCATCTACGTTGCAAATTAATTTCTGACAGGTTTACCGCCTTTTAATACGCTTTGAATTCTCTCCAAGGTTTTCTTTTCACCGCAAAGTGAAAGAAAGGCTTCTCTTTCCAGGTCTAATAAATATTGTTCGCTTACAAGGGTTTGTTCACTTAAATCACCGCCGCACATTACATAGGCCAGTTTTTTGGCTACCGTTACATCATGGTCTGTTGCATAATTAGCTCTCCACATGCCATGCACACCAGCGTATAAAGCGCCTAGACCGCTGCGGCCTAATACACGAATGTCGTTTCTTTGCGTAGGCATTATATAGCCACTATCAGAAAGTTCAATCACTGACCTTTTGGCTTCTACTACCCTGCGGCTTTGATTCATGACTACTTCATCCAATCCTTTGCGGTAAATCCCTAAGCCATAGGCTTCATGCGCCGAAGTAGCCACTTTTGCAGTAGCAATGGTTAAGAACCTGTTTTTTAAAGTAATGGTTTCGGGTTCGTCTTCGTGCATTTCATCTGAGGCTCTTACTACAAATTCTTTAGTACCACCGCCACCTGGTATTAATCCAACTCCTAATTCCACCAGGCCCGTATAGGTTTCGGCAGCTGCACACACCTTATCACTATGCAAGCTCATTTCACAGGCGCCGCCTAAGGCTAAACCATGGGGTGCAACTACAACAGGAATGGAAGAATACCGCACTCTCATCATTGTATTCTGGAAAGCACGGATGGCAAAGTCCAGTTCATCATATTCCTGTTCAATGGCAAACATAAAGATCATTCCTACGTTGGCGCCCGCACTAAAATTGGCGCCTTCGTTAGCAATGACAAGACCTTTAAAATTTTTCTCACTTAATTCAATAGCTTTATTAATCCCGGCCAGTACATCACCGCCAATGCTGTTCATTTTAGTATTCCACTGAATACCTAAAACATCGTCGCCAATGTCATAAATTTTTGTGCTGCTGTTGTTCCAAACTACTTTGTCCTGGTAATTACTTAGTATGATAAACTCATTACTGCCTGGAATTGGTTTGTATGTTTTGGAGGAGGGATCATAGACCAGGGTTTTTCCGCCTTCGATTTTATAAAAGGATTTATTTCCTGCAGCCAGCATCTGTTCTATCCATGGCGCAACCGCATACCCTGCGCCTTTCATGTTCTGCACGGTTCTTTCAACGCCTAATACATCCCAGCTTTCGAAAGCGCCGATCTCCCAGCCAAATCCAGCCATCAAAGCATCATCTATCCTGTACACTTCATCACTGATCTCCGGGATACGATTGGAGATATAGGAGAACAATCCATAATGAAAATGACGGTAGAATTCGCCTGCTTTGTCCTGCGACGTCACCAGCATTTTCAGGCGTTCTTTTAAATCGTCTACAGCCTTAGCTGCATCTAAAGAACCAAATTTTGGTTTTTGACGGGGTTTGTATTCCAGGCTTTTCAAATCCAGCGTAAGAATTTCCTTTTCTCCACCTGCTCCTGAAGGTGAAGTGTTACGCAGTTTTTTGAAAAAGCCCTGTCCTGTTTTATCTCCCAGCCAATTATTTTCCACCACTTTGTTTAACCAGGCTGGAATTTGAAATACATCTCTTTGTTCGTCGCCAGGGCAATTATCATAAACACCTTTGGCTACTTTCACTAATGTATCAATCCCTACTACATCTGCCGTTCTGAATGTTGCTGATTTAGGACGGCCAATGATTGGGCCGGTCAGGGCATCGACTTCGTCAATGGTTAAATCCAGTTTTTCAATAACACCAAATATGGCCATCATACCATATACGCCAATGCGGTTAGCGATAAAAGCCGGGGTGTCTTTTGCCAAAACAGTTGTCTTGCCTAGATACAAGTCGCCATAATGCATTAAAAAATCTACGATAGCGGGACTGGTGTCCGGAGTAGGAATAATTTCTAACAAACGCAAATAACGTGGCGGATTAAAAAAGTGGGTACCACAGAAATTCTTTTTAAAATCTTCCGATCTGCCTTCGCTTAGTAAATGAATGGGGATGCCCGATGTATTAGAAGTAATTAAAGTTCCGGGCTTTCTGAACTGTTCTACTTTTTCATATAAGGAACGTTTGATGTCAAGCCTTTCAACCACTACCTCAATAATCCAATCATAGCTAGCTATATCTTTTAAATTGTCCTCAAAGTTGCCTGTAGTAATCCGCTTTACTACATCTTTTGTATAAACAGGAGAGGGGTTGCTTTTGACAGCCGCCTGTAATGAATCGTTTACAATTTTGTTGCGTAATGTCGTATTACCTGATTCCTTTGCTTCGTTAGGAACAATATCTAATAATAAAGCCTGTACACCAATGCCGGCAAAATGACAAGCAATCCTTGAACCCATTACACCACTTCCTAATACTGCTACCTTTTTAATAGTTCTTTTATCCATAAAAATTAGTTAGTTAAACAACTATCTGGGGTGAAATTAGGGAAAATTTGTAATGAAAAACCAATTATGCAACTGATATGCTTAGGAAGATTAATACAAAAAAAAGCCTCGCAGAGGCGAGGCTTAGATCTTTATTTTTTTGCTGCGGGTGGAGATTTTTGCATGTACTGGTAAACCAGGTCTGCCTTTCCATCTTTATTAAACCTCCAGGTTTCCTGTAAATAAAATGAATCTATTTTTCCATTTTTATAGGTGTCTATTTCTTTTCCCCATACTGTAACCCAGTCCTCTTTTTTGTCGGTACTTTTTAGCGGAACGACAGCAGTGACGGTGCTAACCACTTTTGAAAACATATCCCTGTAATGTTGTCCTGATGCCAGTACACTATCTTTCGGGCCCTTTACCATTGATCCATCGGCAAGATGCATTTCTACACTATCAGCAAAATTATCCCTGCCGTTTGCAAGGTTCCCATTATCCCAATCTTTCCAAATGCTTAAAAGTGTCTGTGCCTGGTTATGATCTCCAATTTCAAAACTAGAGGAATATTCGATGTCGTAAGGATAGGTAACAGCAACCGTTTCATTTTTTGTAGAATCAGTGGCCGCCATTGACTCTACTTTTGCTTTGTCGTCGCCGGAATTACAGGCTGTAAGTGCAGCAGCAGTCATAAAGAAAAAAATCTTTTTCATTAAAGTTGGTTTATTTAAAAAATAAAAAATCAGGGGGCAGGTAAAATGAGTTAAGATAGGTAGGTGCATCAAGTTAAGAAAAGAATACCAGACTATAAAAAAAGCCTCCCGCATTTCTGTGGAAGGCTTACTATCTTTAAGCATAACCTTAGGTTTTCTTTTTCTTTATCTGGAAGGTTCTTGAAATGTTGAACCCGAACTGAATGTCTCCAGCACCCCAGTCGTCAACAGTGTCTGACAGAAAGGCCCGTTCATTGATGCCTGTGGCATTAGTAAAGTGTAGTTGAAATACGTGCCCGCCTGTTTCTATATCAAAGCCTACAGACAATGGATTACGCTGCCCTGCTATTTTATTAAATACATAATAATAATCTACATTGAATGAAATACGCTTGCTTAATTTCACGCGACCACCTATGCCCTCTGCAAAAAGATCATTATGATCTCCCTGTGATACCAAATTCCTGTGCAATAAAGTAGACATTAGCTGAAGCGTTAACGCTTCACTGAATTTGCGTCCTATCAGAACCTGCCAGTAATTGGCCATACGATCGGATGTAGGACTTTCTTTAGGAACAGAAATAGTATCTGCTGCATACGTGAGGCCAGCAACAGCCACTATAGAAACAGGTGACGTCTTTGGACCTGTCGCCTGTTGAAGTGGGCGGAATTTGAGAAAACCGTCTACCTCTTTTTTATGATTACTACGTCCAATACCAAATGAAAAATTATCCGTGAGGCCATAGTCAAGTCCTAAACGGATTACAGCGGGACCGTCCAGGCCAAAGAACTCATAACTGCCACCACTTATCTTGCCAAAACGGTGCAGGATTCTAAAATCCATAACTCCCGGCTTAAGCATTTCAATACTTTGCGACATGATAACTCTTGAAGATTTAAAGGCTCCATACACCTTCTCCTTTTGAGGTTTGCCATCTTCAATTTGTTTCAACATATCAGTACTATCCTGTGCAAATACTTTGCTTACACCAATGGATAGAAGCAGCAGTAAGGCCAGTTTCAGTTTCATAATTAATTATTTGAGAGGTTCTAAGAGGCAATCCACCGTAATCTTAATATTATTTGAAAGTTTTTCTTTTACAATAGATGGAATTTTTATTTTATAGTCGGATAAAAGGATATTAAAAACGGAAGTCACATCTACTTTGCCACCGTCTACCTTAACGGTGCCTTTTGTTTTTACATCTTTTGTAACAGATTTATCATCAAGAACCGTTTGCAGTAAAAATTCTTGTTGTTTGTGGATGTC
>DAIQPL010000379.1:0-3732 GCA_036787395.1 Flavisolibacter sp.
GCACCCGCTAATATCAACCCATTGTTACACCCAAATGTCGAGATCATGATCATCACTGCGATAATGTATGTACCGGCAGAACCGAATATGGCCCGTGTTGCTTCAACTGCCACACGATCTTTTGGTGCGGATGCAATATCATGTAAAGGCAATACTGCAGTGTACATTACATTCGCCATTACATACACAATTGTTACGATCAAGGTCCCTAAAAACAAACTAAAACCAATATTGCGTTGAGGGTTTTTAATTTCACCCGCAATAAAGGTTACATTATTCCATGCATCACTGCTGAAAACACTCCCCACCATCGAAGCTGCAATGGCACCTAGTACCGCCCCCGTCCCTGCGTATGGGATAATTGTCCAGTTGGATACAACATCTGCGGCCGCAACTGCCTGTCCTTTGCCAATCTCCCATGCGTTAGTCCAGTTGGCATTCCATACATCATGCTTTAAAGCAAATAATCCGCAAACAATCAAACCAAAAAGACTTAGTAGTTTAACCGATGTAAAAAGAGTTTGAATAATTTTTCCCTCTTTTATACCACGTGTATTATTCCATGTCAGAAAAACAATTAATACAATAGAAACAATTTGTGCAGCCGATATTTTTATAAAACCCGCATTCAACAAAATATTATCCTCACTTAATGCAGGAATCAAATAAGCAGTAAACTTGCTAAAGGCAACACCAACAGCAGCAATGGTGCCGGTTTGAATTACAGAAAATAAACTCCAGCCATATAAAAAAGATACAAATGAGTTGTAAGCTTCTTTGAGGTAAATATATTGACCTCCGGCCTTGGGAAACATGCCACTTAATTCACCGTAACTAACGGCAGCCACCAAGGTCATAAAACCAGTAATTAGCCATACAGCAATCAGCCATCCTGCACTTCCTACATTGCGGGTGATATCGGCGCTTACAATAAAAATACCGGAGCCAATCATAGAGCCTGCAACAATCATTGTTGCGTCTAATAAGCCTAACGACCTTTTGAAAGACTTATCTTCCTGTATTGCTTCTTTAACAGTTAAGATTTGTTCACTCATTAACAGCAATTTTTTCCAAGATAAGTATTTCAACTTTTGGAAATAAAAAAATCCTGTCTTAATTGAATTAGGACAGGATTCTCTAACAACATTTGTACTTATTTCTTCTTTGTATATTGTGCGTTCAAACCTTTTAATAAATCAGCCGTAATATTATAAACCGTATCCCGATAGTACATAAAGCCTGCTTCGTTAGAAAAAATGTAAGCATAACCTTTCGATTTATTATACTCTTTTAGAAACGCCTCGATCTTGCTTTTTACATCCTGCATTTTGCGCATATAAACATCCTGGTATCGCTGTTTCAATTCCTGGTCTTTATTTCTTATGGTTTCCTGCAGCTGTAACATCTCTCTATTTGCATTCTCAGATTGCACCTGGTTCATTTGCTGCGCCTGGCTTTGATATTGCGCTAGCTTATCATTGTATCTTTTCTGCCACTGATTCATCTCGGCATTCATTTTATCTTCCTCCCTGCTCAATTCTGATTTTACATCTTTTACCATGGTAAATGAATTAGAAACTGAATCCAATTCAAAATACGCAATGCGGAAATCAGTAGTTGTGTTACTGGATGCCACTTCTGCTTTCTTCGCGGGTGTTATAACCGCTTTATCTTTTGAAGAAAAATGAAGATAAAAAAGTACACCAACCAAAAGAAGCAACACAATATTCAATATGAGTAAACTACGGCTCATTTAGATTTTTTTGCAAAATAACATTTGATAGAATGCAAATAGAAAAAAACGGAGTTTAATTGTGAAACACTTAACAGCAAAGGAATTCAGCACTTTAAGCACTTCATCACATAAAAAAAGGAGCAAGACTAACGCTTGCTCCTTAACTATTTTTACATTAGCCAAATAGCTAATTTAAAATTACTCTTCTTCATCAAAAGCCATGGCTTCTTTTGCTGTTTGCAGCAGTTCGTACTCCTCTTTGCTACCCACAATAATATTCTCGAACTCACGCAAACCAGTTCCAGCCGGTATCAGGTGACCAGTGATCACGTTCTCCTTCAATCCAAGCATATCATCTGTTTTACCTTGAATAGCTGCAGACGACAATACTTTGGTTGTTTCCTGGAACGATGCGGCAGAAATCCAGCTTTGCACACCCAACGAAGCTTTTGTAATACCTAGTAAAGTTGGAGCTGATGTTGCCGGTGATGCATCACGGTATTCCACCAACTTCTTATCGTTACGACGAAGGATGGAGTTTTCTTCACGCAATTCACGCAGGCTAACAATTTGTCCAGGTCTCATTCTTGTTGATTCACCGGCTTCGGTTACCACCTTCTTGTCAAAGATGTAATCATTCTCTTCTAAGAACTCGAACTTATCAGTCAGGTCTTCTTCAAGGAATTTCGTATCACCCGGATCAACAATAGATACCTTGCGCATCATTTGACGAACGATCACTTCAATGTGTTTGTCATTAATTCTTACACCCTGCAAACGATATACTTCCTGGATCTCATTCACTACGTATTGTTGTACAGCAAATGGTCCCTGAATCGCTAAGATATCCTGTGGTGAAGTTTGACCATCAGAAAGTGGAGAGCCAGCTTTAATAAAGTCACCATCCTGCGCCAGGATCTGGCGTGTCAATGGCACTAAGTATTTCTTGGTTACACCATCTTTTGCTTCAATGATAATTTCACGGTTACCACGTTTTACTGCGCCCATAGTTACCACACCATCAATTTCAGAAACGATGGCAGGATTAGATGGATTACGGGCTTCAAATAATTCTGTAACACGTGGAAGACCACCGGTAATATCCCTTAGCTTACCTAACACACGAGGAATTTTTACCAATACTTGTCCGGCTTTTACATCTTCACCATCTTCCGGAATAATATGAGAACCTGTTGGCAGGTTGTAGGATTTCTTTTCCTTTCCTTCAACTACAATGGAAGGGATCTTTGTTTTATCACGAGTTTCGATAACCACTTTTTCACGGTGACCGGTTTGTTCATCGGCTTCTTCGCGGAACGTGATACCTTCCAACACATTTTCAAACTTCAGGGTACCGTTCACTTCCGCAATAATTACGTTGTTGAATGGATCCCATGTACAGATAACCTCACCTTTTTTCACATGCTGGCCATCTTTTACTGATAAAGTAGCGCCGTAAGGAATGTTATTAGTGATTAATAAACGGTCGTTCTTCTGATCCATAATACGAGCCTCGCCCGTACGGCCAATTACTACCTGGACTTTATCACCTTCATTATTTGTTACTGTTACAGAACGTACACCATCAAACTGGATGGTACCATCAAACTTAGCTGTCATGGTAGATTCAACAGCAGCAGAACCAGCCACACCACCCACGTGGAAGGTACGGAGTGTTAACTGTGTACCCGGTTCACCTATGGATTGGGCTGCAATGATGCCAACGGCATCACCTCGCTGTGCCAGGTAACCTGTTGCCAGGTTTTTGCCATAACACTTCACGCAAGTTCCCCGCTTGCTTTCGCAGGTTAATACAGAACGGATTTCAACGGTTTCAATTCCAACTTCTTCAATTTTAGTGGCTATAGTATTTGTAATTTCTTCGCCGGCGCTTACCAATAGTTCTTCACTAATAGGATCGTATACATCATGCAATGACATGCGTCCTTCAATCCTGTCAGACAATGGCTCAATAACATCCTCATTATCTTTCAAGG
>DAIQPL010000116.1:0-11433 GCA_036787395.1 Flavisolibacter sp.
AGAGCCATTAATGACAAACTTTTGATAGAAATGAATTTAAGTGGTGCACAGGTGGAAGAAGACAATGCACCGCTTTCCAGCGACCAGGCTGGAGAAGGCGGAAATTTATTTAAAGATGCTATACGGTTTAATCCAACTTACCCGGTATATGATGCCGCAGGTAACTATTCACAAATAAACCAGTTTATTGTGAACCCCGTTTCGTATGCCGAGCAAATTGAGGACCTGCGAAGCACACGAAGAAACCTGGGTAATCTTTCAGCAACGTACAATATACTGAAACCGTTAAGTGTAAATGTAAATCTTGGTTATAGCTATGAGGGCCAGGATGGCAAAGCTTATGTTCCAAGGTCCAACCCCGTTGGTAATGCATCGGGTGGAACAGCTTTTTTACAGGAGTCTAAGGAGTGGAGTAAATTGATGGAAATCACGGGCAAGTTTGATAAACAGCTTAATGCAGCCAATCGCCTCACGGTCATTGGTGGTTATTCTTACCAGGATTTCACCAACGAAGGATTCAGAGATCGTGTTTCCAATTTTATTTCTGACGAATTTAAGTATAACAATATTGGAGCTGCTGCCACAAGAGATATCATCAGTTCGTACAAGGAAGTAAGCCAGCTTATTTCTTTTTATGGCAGGATCAATTACAGTCTTTTTGATCGTTACCTGGCAACATTAACCGTAAGACGCGACGGCTCAAGCAAATTTGGTATCAATAACAAGTGGGGTACTTTCCCTTCCGGGTCTATTGCGTGGCGTGTGTCGAACGAAGGTTTTTTTCCGAAAGGTGGTTTTATCAATGATCTGAAACTAAGAGTGAGTTATGGTGTAACGGGTAACCAGGAAATTCCTAATCTTGCTTCGCAACCCACACTGGGACCTTCTACAACTAATTACGTAATCGGCGGTACGGCTATTACAGCCATCGTACCGGAGCGTTATGCAAACCCCAACATAAAATGGGAGGAAACCGCACAATCTAATATCGGTGTTGACTTCCAGTTT
This sequence comes from Flavisolibacter sp., assembly GCA_036787395.1. Classification (GTDB taxonomy): domain Bacteria; phylum Bacteroidota; class Bacteroidia; order Chitinophagales; family Chitinophagaceae; genus Flavisolibacter. The sequence goes on from DAIQPL010000116.1 coordinate 1,009, forward strand.
TTAAATAACCGCATCTACGGATCATTAGATTACTATAAGAAAAATACAACTGATCTTTTGTTGTCTTTCCAAATTCCTTCCCCCTCTGTCGTCACTACTCAACTGGCTAACGTAGGCGAAGTAGAAAACAAAGGTTTTGAGTTTACGATAGGCAGCAGAATTATAGAGAAAAACGATTTTGGATGGAAATCAGATTTTAATATTGCCGTCAATAGAAATAAAGTGATCAATCTTTCCAGTGATGTCTGGAGCACAAAAATTATAAGGAATTATACAGTTTCCGGATTTGGTTTTACCGGCGTCAATAGCCAGGCAATCATTCCGGGCCAATCATTGGGAATATTTTACGGGCCTAAATTCATTGGTCTTAAAGATGGTGTTCAGCAATTTGAGGATATAGATAAAAACGGTTCTTTTTCTGCAGCAAGTGATGTAACCATCATTGGTAATTCGCAACCCGATTATAGTTTCGGATGGAGTAATAATTTTTCGTACAAAAGCGTTGACCTGTCTTTTTTCCTCAGGGGCGTTCATGGTAATGACGTGTTTAATAACACAGCACTGGATGCACAGCGAATACAAATATTACCGGGGCAAAATATTTTGGCTGCTGCTATAAATGATGGAATCAAATATGGACAATCGGCCGTGTATTCGTCAAAGTGGATAGAAGATGGATCTTTTATCAGGCTCGATAATGTTTCGCTGGGATACAATTTTAATGTAAGAAAAATTGCTATTCTGAGGAATGCACGGATTTATGTTACCGGTCAGAATCTTTTTCTCATAACCAACTACACAGGACTTGATCCTGAAGTAATATCAAGTGTGCCGGGCACCGGCGAATCGCCAAGAGGAATTGATTTCTTTAGTTATCCAAGAGCAAAAACCTATATGATAGGCGCCAGTGTAACCTTCTAAAAAATTTTATCGTCCTAAAAAAATAAAGATGAAAAATAAACTTCTCCATAAAAACAGCTTTGTTGTACTGCTGTTGGTTTTATTTAGCCTCAGCTGCACCAAGCTTGATGAAAAATTATACGGACGTGTAACGCCGGAGAATTTTTTCAAAACAGATGCTGAAGTGTTGGCTGCATTAGCAGGTGTTTATAACAACATGGGGTTTGCTGTAAATGGGGGCAATCTCTGGCGCTTGCTGGAATGTGGCACAGATGAATTTATTATCCTCGCCAGGTCAGACGGCCGCTGGTTAGACGGCAGTGTGTACATTGAACTTTTTGAACATAAATGGACGCCGGTTAATAACCGCTTAGGTTCTTATAGTGATGTATTCAGAACCGTTGGTAGTGCCAATGCCGTATTGGAAGGAATGCAAAGTTCACCCAATGCAGCAAACCTGAAAGCGCAGATTGCAGAAGCACGCGGTGTTCGAGCCTATGCCTATTTCTATGCTATGGACCTGTGGGGCAATGTACCTATTGTTACAACTGCCCGCATTGAGCCAACCAATCTTCCAACAAACTCAACCCGTAAACAAGTATTTGATTTTGTAGTATCCGAGCTCACTGCTGCAGCCGCTGATCTGCCTTCGGTAAAAACAGTTAATAAAACCGCTTATTATCCAAGAATGACAAAGGAGGCTGCTTATGCAATATTGGCTTTAACCTACTTAAATGGTGAAGTGTTTGCCGGCAAATCCTACTGGACAGAATGTATTGATATGTGCGATAAAGTTGCCGCTGGTAGTTATACGCTTACACCAAATTATGTTAGCAATTTTGTAACCGCTAATGAAGGTTCGCCTGAATTTATTTACGCCATTTCACAAGACCCAAGTAAAACTGCAGGCAGCAATAATTTTGCGCAAAGAACGCTGCATGATTCGCATCGTTTCAAGTATAACCTTCCTTTTACGCCTCAAAATGGTTTTAATACTATAGAGGAGGCCTATAACAGGTTTGAAGCGCAGGACATACGCAGAAGCCTTATCTTAACAGGACCTCAATTTGCATCTGATGGAGTAACACCCCTTAAAAATATTGCAGGTACGGCGCCCCTGGTGTTGGTACCAATTGCAAATCCAAAAAATGCTGCAGAAAATGAAGGTTATAGAGTAATGAAATGGCAGCCCGATAATACATGGGTAAATGGCGGTGGCAGCAATGATGTAGCTACCATCCGTTATGCTGAAATACTATTGACAAAAGCCGAGGCGATTTTGAGATCTGGCGGTGCAGCCGCTACTGCTTTAGGATTGGTAAACCAGGTGAGAACCAGGAGTAGTGCTACACCCTTAACCACTGTTACGCTAAACGATATTCTTAATGAACGCGGAAGGGAGTTAATGTGGGAAGGAACAAGAAGAAGAGATATGATTCGCTTCGGTACCTATTTTACATGGACACCATTTTGGAAACCTGCTATTACACCTGCGTTTAGAGGTTTGTATCCTATACCGGCCGCTGAGTTAGGTGCTAATCCAAAACTGGTACAAAACCCCGGGTATTAAATTAAACCGACACAGATCACTGAAGTTGAATAGCATAGATAAGTATTGGATGCCAGCTATTGTACAGCCATCAACATCGTTGTGTCACTCCCTTGTACTGCATTGCTGTAAGCAACTTTCAAGTGAACATTCACATTATAGATACAGACTAAGATACCTGAATTAATCTCTGTAAAAAATGCTAACGAAATCAACCCAAAAATTAATTCTTTTAGTAGTTGTTATTTTTTTCTCCGCCCGGTGTTCCGGCCAAACCAATACACAAGTTGAACTAAGGTGGATAGATAGTAATTCTGCAACTCAACCTGTTGGAGTTAGTTGGGGTGTTCCCTGGGCAAGAGGAACGGTTAGAAAAGAACAAACATTTACTCTCACAAATGCCGAAGGAAAAACAATTCCGGTTCAAACATGGACAACCGCTTATTGGCCGGATGGCTCTGTTAAATGGACAGGCTTTGCTACGGTTAGCACTTCAAAAGGAAATCTTAAACTGGCAGCAAACAAAACAAAAACAGCACCCCCTACGGCATCATTGCTTGTGTCGGAAAATAATGAAATGGTAACTGTTAACACCGGTGAGATTCGGTGTGCTATTCGAAAACGAGGAAATTTTTTCATTGATTCGCTGGTAGTAGATGGTCGGCTGGTAGGCAGCAATGGCCGTTTGGAATGTGTGTTACAAAATGGGCCTGAAGGTGAAAATTTTGAATCGCCTTCAAAAGAAAAATATACAAGTAAAATAAACAAGGTCTCAGTTGAACAAAACGGGTCTGTGAGGTCTGTCGTCCGTGTGCAGGGAATCATGCAGTCCGAAAAGACTCAACGACAATGGCTTCCCTTCAACATACGCCTGTATTTTTATTCAGGGTCAAAAGCTGTTCGGCTGGTTAACACCATTACATATGATGGGGACGACCAGAAGGATTTTATCAAAGGCATTGGTCTTGTTTTTTCCGTTCCCATGCGTGAGCAGTTGTATAACCGGCATGTAAGATTTGCGGGAGAGGGAACCGGCATCTGGGCTGAGCCCGTAAAACCGCTTTTGCTTCAAAACAGAAATGTTCTCCCGGACCAGTTAGCAGGCAAACCGGTAAATATTGACTCAGTTCCTGTTCGTTCGCAGTCTTTGATAAAAGATTTCCCGGTATGGAATGACTACAAATTAATACAGTATAATGCAGATGGATTTAATATTTCCAAACGTACCAACACTAAAAGCACATGGCTCGATGCCAATGCCGGAAAACGTTCCAAAGGCTTTGTTTTTGTTGGTGATATTAAAGGAGGATTGGGAGTAGGACTTAAGGATTTTTGGCAATCTTATCCTGCTGCCGTGGAAGTACGTAATGCTGCTAAAGAAGTAGCCGAATTAAAAGTCTGGTTGTGGTCGCCATATAACGAAGCCATGGATATGCGTCATTACGATACAGTAGGTCATGGCCTGGCTGCTGTATATGAAGATGTGCAACCGGGGTTAAGTACGCCTTATGGTATTGCCCGTACCAGTGAACTTACACTTTTCCCGGGCGCTGATGTTCCCCCGAATGAAACGCTTAGTCAGCAGGCTTTGCTGGCAAACCAGCCACCATTATTAACTGCCTCTCCGGAATACCTGCATTCTGCGGGGATTTTTGGAATATGGAGTTTGCCTGACCGTTCAACTGCAGGAAAACAGTGGATAGAAAACCAATTGGATACAGCGATCGACTTTTACAAAAAAGAAATAGACCAGAGAAATTGGTATGGCTTCTGGAATTATGGAGATGTAATGCACACTTATGACGACGTTCGTCATTCATGGCGTTATGATGTGGGCGGATACGCCTGGGACAACACAGAGCTTTCTACGGACATGTGGTTTTGGTACACTTACCTCCGTACCGGCCGTGCGGATATTTTCAGAATGGCAGAAGCCATGACACGACATACAAGTGAAGTGGATGTATATCATATAGGTAAGCTGGCAGGTCTGGGCTCAAGACATAATGTACGCCACTGGGGTTGTGGCTCAAAAGAAGTAAGAGAAAGCCAGGCTGCTTATAGAAGATTTTACTATTACCTCACCACTGATGAACGAACCGGCGACATTATGCGTGAAGTGGCAGCAACCGCAGATGAACGTTTGGTAACCTTAGATCCTTTGCGATTGATACTTTCTAAAACGCAATATCCTACTCATGCCCGCATTGGTCCTGATTGGTTAGCCATTGCTGGTAACTGGATGACAGAATGGGAACGAACCGGTGACAAACAATGGAGGGATAAGATTATGGCAGGAGTGAATAGCTTTTCCAAAATGTCAAACGGTTTTTTTTCGGGGCAGCAGGGAGCTTTTGGTTACGATCCGGCTACTAAAAAAATGTACCAGTTAAACGATACCATAAGCACCATTCATTTGAGTGTGCTCATGGGCGGACCGGAAGTTGTTTATGAACTAAAAGACCTTTTGCAGGACAAAGAGTTTGATAAAATGTGGTTACAGTTTTCAAAGTTTTATGGTTCATCAAAAGAAGAGCAAATGAAAGAGTTTGGAAAAACGGGCAACCTTGGAACTCTCGGTCCATGGTATGCAAGAATGCCTGGCTATGTAGCTAAAATAACAAATGACCGGAGGTATGCAGACACGGCGTGGAAAGCTTTTCTTGCACCACGAACCAATGCCCAGTTTACCCAAAGGATGGTTGCAGGTGCAGAGGCTTTGAAACCGTTGGTTGAGGTGGAAAACATCTCTACGAACAATACAGCCCAGTGGTGTTTGAATGCTATCCAGTTGTTGGAAATGGCAGGTGATAAAATGCCCGAGGAACATCCATTTTGGTCTAAAAAAATGGGAACACAATAATCGTCGGGCCTTCAGGTCAATAATTGTTTTGATGAAATCAACTTTTTGCAGTCAAATAAAACTTTCAAACCCTATCGGCAAACTGGCTTACAATTATAGACGATTAATAAGTAGCCATAAACACTATGAAATGACTAAGGCCCTTAATTTACTTTTCATCACCATTACTTGTACATTTTTTGCTTGTGCATCTGGCAGGCCTGTTGTCAGGCAAACAGGAGAGCAGGTAGCGATGTCAAATGACTTATCCCATATTTTAATTGGTGAAACAGCAACGTACAAAAAAGGGAAACTTTTATACAAGGACAATTTTGATTCCGGCTTAAAAAACTGGATATCCGAATCTCGCCCGACACCAAATTCAAAAATTGCAGTTAAAGACCGTCAATTGGTTATTGATGTAGAAGGAGGTGCAACCGTATGGTTCAATAAAAAGTTGTCAGGTAATATTCTGATTGAATACAAAAGAAAGGTAATTACAGATAAGGGTATAAATGACCGGCTTTCCGATTTAAACCAATTCTGGATGGCAAACGATCCAAAAAACAAAAACCTGTTTACAAGAACCGGTGTTTTCAGTGACTATGATTCTTTGCAGCTTTACTATGTAGGATTTGGCGGAAACTCAAATACTACTACACGCTTCAGAAAATATACAGGAACCGGGGAACGTGTTTTGTATAGTGACCTGACTGATAAAGCCCACCTGCTCGAGCCTAATAAAGAGTACCTGCTAACAATAACTGTGTATAAGGGAACGACAAAGTTTTTTGTAAACAAGAAGGAGCTTTTTTCTTTTGAAGACCCTGAGCCATTAAAGCAAGGGTATTTTGGTTTTCGAACAACACAGTCAAGACAGTGTGTCGATGACTTTAAAGTTTATGAGTTAAAGTAATGACGTCAGCGTCCATCAATTGTTGATGCCTGCCACATTTAAAAACAAGTATAAATGATCAATGATAATAGTCACATTTCCCGGAGAAAGGTTTTGCATTGGGGGTTAAAACTTTCAGCAGCAACGGCGTTAAGTACTGTAATTGGTTCTCCTTTAATAGCGGCAGGCAAAAAAAACGACGTGCCTGTATTTGATGTTTTTAACTATGGTGCTGTTGGAGATGGGAAAACACTTGATACGAATGCTATTCAAAAAACAATAGATGCAGCGGCAGCATCGGGAGAAAAGGCAACAGTGCTTGTCAGGAGCGGACATAAATACCTCATTGGTACAATAGTACTAAAAGCAAATATCGATTTCCATTTGGAAGGTGACGCAGAACTATTAGTAAGTACCAGCAAAGTGGATTATTCAGGAGAAGCCGCAGTTATGGCAAAGAATGCCAATAACCTTACTTTCTCTGGTACAGGAAGCATCAATGGACGTGCACTCGAGTTTATGTCTCATTACGAAAAAGAAAACGAGTGGTGGATACCCAAAGACTGGCGTCCTAAATTATTTATTCTCACCTCCTGCAATAACCTTCAAGTGCGGGATCTTACTATTACAAAAGCACCAAGCTGGAGCCTTCACATGCTGGGTTGCGAAAATGTATTGATTGATAACATCAAAATTCAAAACAATCTTGATGTTCCTAATTGTGATGGGATAGATCCGGATCATTGTCGGAATGTAGAAATCCGGAATTGCCATATTGTTTGTGGTGATGACGCCATTGTTATTAAAGCTACAAGACAAACAGAAAACTACGGACCTTCAGCTAACATAAGGGTGAAGAACTGCATTTTAGAGACGCAGGATTCGGGTGTAAAAATTGGTACAGAAACTACCCAGGATATTTACAATATCAAATTTGAACATTGCAAAATCGTAACCAGTTGTCGGGGTCTTACTATTCAGCTACGGGATGAAGGAAACGTATATGATGTTGAGTTCAATAACATCAGTTTTGTTTCCCGTTATCACTCTGATCCATGGTGGGGAAGAGGAGAAGCTATATCAGTAACAGCAATTCCACGTACGCCTCAAACTAAACTTGGGGTCATTCGCGATATTACCATCCGGAATATCAAGGGAAGGTCTGAGAACAGCGTACGTATCAACGGAACAAAAGAAAGCCGCATTCAAAATGTTACGCTCGATAAGGTAGACATTACAATGGATCGCTGGACAACTTACAAGGGGAATCTTTTTGATAACCGTCCTACAACAGCGTATCCCGGTATTGAGCCCCGTGGTAATCCCGGCTATTATATCCGCCATGCAGATAATGTTGTTTTAAAAAACTGCAGTATAAAATGGGGCGCAAATGTTCCTGATTATTTTACACATGCTTTGGAGGCGCATGATGCAACCGGGGTCAAGCTTAAAAAGTTCAAAGGACAAGCTGCTCACCCCAATCGCGATAAAGCAGTTGTCATTAGTTCAAATGTTTTGAGTTAAAATCTTATTTAATCGCTCGCTAATGAACACGCATCGTTTTTTATTGTCGGCAATTCTTTTACTCCTTTGCTTTTATTCTTATTCGCAGGACAACCGTAGTTATAAAATTTTCCAGTTTCCTGCTAACATGATCCCAACGGTTGACGGAAAAACGGACGATTGGAAAATCGTGCCAGATGCTTACACCGTTGGCATGGATCAATTGTGGGATGATAGCAAGAAGCACGAGAAAGCCGATCCAAAAAATCTTGATGTGAAAGTAAAGGTTGGCTGGGTAAAAGGATTGAACAGGCTCTATTTTTTGTATGAAGCTTATGATAATTACTGGGACTTTTCCTTAACCGATTTGCACAACGATATTTTTGAAATTGTAATTGATGGCGACCAATCAGGCGGACCATTAATCGATCGTTTTCATCCCAACAAAACCGTGGGCTCGATGGATGCCTATTTTTCTTTTCATGGTGTGCATGCACAGAACTATCACATTTTTACACCGGCACTGGGAAAGGATTGGGCGCTTGCCTGGGGAAGCCAACCATGGATAAAAGACCTGCCTTATGCAAATGCTTCCTGCAATTATAATTTTAAACCGGGCGATTCAGGAAGGTTGACCCTTGAGTTTTGGATAACGCCTTTTGATTACGCAGGTTCCGAAGGCCCTACCCGTGCAGTAGAATCTGTATTAACTGAAAATAAAAACGTAGGAATTAGTTGGGCAATTATTGACTATGATGATGTGAATGCAAAAGGCAACAATGGTTTTTGGAATCTTTCAAAAGAACATACCATGTTTGGCAATGCTTCTTTCCTGTTGCCATTTAAGCTCATGCCCCTGGAAGATCGTTTTAAAAAACGAATAGACGCACAGTGGTCTTTTAAAGTAGTTGACATGCAACGAAGGCTTGTCTCATTCATTGATGAATCGGAAGGCAGGATAACCTCGTGGAAATGGGATTTTGGTGATGGCGCAACATCAACAGAACAGCATCCAACACATATATACCAAAAGCCGGATCATTATATAGTAACGCTGTGGGTAGAAGGCCCTGCAGGTAAATCGCGGCGGGCTAAAGTCTGGGATGTTGCTGTTAAATAATAGAATAAAATAAAAACAACCATAATGACCAATATGAAAATTAATCGCTGTCTACTTATTTCAGTTGCTTTAACCAGCACTTTGATGATTGCCTCATCAGCCTTTTGCCAGATCGGGAAACGATTTCCTTCAGAACGGAAAGTTGTCAAGGATCCTGTTACAGGTACAATGCTTACATTTTTGACCAGCACACAAGCCGCTGATTCTAAGATTTATCAAACACATAACCAATGGACTTCGGACGGGCAGTGGCTTATCTTCCGTTCTGGTCGTGCGAGGGGCGAAGCAATGGCCGTAAATGAAAAAACAGGTGAAATGGTGCAAGTGACCGAAGGCGGATATACCGGTATGCTGAACATAGCACGGAAATCGATGAAGCTTTATTTTATGCGTGACCCAAATAGAGATACTTCCCAGCGACGCAATGGCGATACCACCCGACGTCGCGGTAGTGAAACTCTTCAAATTGTAGAAGTAGATCTAGCAAAACTGTTTGCTGATAGCAAGGCCGGCACTATAAAACCGGCAAATAATTACCAGCGTATTTGTGGCACCACTCCACCAGAACTTGGCGCCGGAGGCGATATGGCGCTTGACGGAGCAGAAGATTGGGCTTACTTCCGTGTGGGTCGTGAAGAAGCAGCCAGGCACCTGCCTGCTAATACAAAGCTTGAACCAAATTTTGGCCCGCGAAATATGGGTGCGGGCCCTTCTGGCATTGCTGCTATGAATGTAAATACCGGTGAAATAAAATATGTGGTCTCGGTTCCTTTCCAGATCGGGCATATACAAACCAATCCCTGGGTTCCGGGAGAAATTGTTTTCTGTTGGGAAACAGGAGGCAAGTCCCCGCAGCGTACATGGACAGTGATGGCCGATGGAACTGGATTGCGTCCTCTCTATCCGGAATCAGAATATGAGTGGGTAACGCATGAAGCAGTTATTTCAAAGGATGAAGTAGCGATAGCCATCATGGGTCATAGAAAAATTCCTGGTACCAATAAAGCAGTCGCTGCGGGAACGCCGGTTAGCGGCGCTAATCCGGGACAGGAAGCGGCGTGGGGACCTTCAGGCACCCGTGAAAAACCAACCGGCCTTGGTATTGTTAACTTCAGAACAAGAGAGATGACGATTGCAGGACAAACCACAAGCGGTAGCGGGCTTTGGCATGTCAGTGGTTCGCCTGATGGAAGGTGGGCAGTGGGAGATGATTTTACACGGAACATTTATTTGATCGACAGGCATACAAGGGAAATGATCTTGCTTTCTGCCGGTCATAAAGAAACGGCTGCAGACCATCCGCACCCAACCATGAGTCCTGATGGTACAAAAATTCAGATTCAATCGGCTATGCTTTCTGCGGATAACAGGTCCATGAACATTTGCATCATACCGGTGCCTGAAGAATGGTTGAAGAGGACGTATAAAAATTAATTAGCTGGTCGGTGTGCAAACTGGAGCCTAATTTTTCTCCTGAGGAAAAATGGGTGATCTTCCGTGCTAATTTTGAAGGAGAGGACGAAGTGTATGCGGCAGAAATAAATAAGGCAAAATGAAGATGAAAATATACAGGATCACCTGGGCCGGTTTGTTATTAGCATCATCTTATTTGTATG
>DAIQPL010000380.1:0-3727 GCA_036787395.1 Flavisolibacter sp.
CCTGCACCTGGTAATTTATGGAAGCAACATCATCATACCCATCATTATCAGGAGAAAATATTTTAGGACTTACTTCAATAGTAGCAATACTATTCTCTGCAACTTTGAACTGCGAATTTTTGTACGTAGGTGTGCCGTAACCGGCAGTAGAAGCAGCCGAATGCCAGTTGTTAGGGTCTTGTGAAAGACCTGCAGGGTCTATTCTTTCTAACGCTACTCCTTCTGCATCACTGATTAGAGCAAATTGCCACTTGCTGGAATAACTTACCTCGTCTACAACAGTTCCTTGCGAATTTGTGACTACGACAATTCCTTTATCATCCGGGAAAGAAGGAAGTGAAGAAAGCTCCAAAACAGCAGACGGGTTTTGGACAAGATATTCCTTGTTCAGTGTTAGAACATCTTCTGTAACTACTATGTAATCATCCGGAAAGATATAGTAAGGCGTTTCGCTCCATTTCCTAATAGAGCTGATAGTACCAGAAGTGTTTCGGTTAGCAATGTAAAGCTTGTTGGCATCAAGTATTTTGTTGCTCTTATTGTAGAACTCCACATAATCAAAAGCATTAGGCCTGGGGTCAAACAAAATTTCATTAATAACAATATCTGCGGTTAAAGCTTCTTCAGCCCATCCTGCTTTAGCTTTATTATAGCTGCCTATTATATTGCCCTTACAATCTTTAACCTGATTCACCGCCAAAGTATAAACCGTTCTTTTTTGTAAAGGCGTTGTAAGTTTTATAATTACCTCAGTAAATAGAGGGGCTTGTGGAATGACAGAAGCTATATTAATGCTTTTGTCCAAGGAATAGTTTGATAGAATTGATGCAGCAGTGCTATCCAATGGTTCGTCAAATAGAGCTATTATGCTTACGCTATCCATACTAAATGTTCTTATTAGCTGCGGAGGTGTTATATCATTATTTACACCATCTGCCGAATTTTTTCTACCGGGTGTACCGCCACCAGGGTCAATACTTGCTTTCCAGTTGCTTATGCCGATACATGGATTTTTCGTATCAACCATTTCCAGCGTCCAACCTCCCTCTTCTTTAACCGGGTTTTGGTACCAGCTATTTGTATAATTGACGGCGTGAATGGTTATTCCTTCTTTAGAAGTTAACTTGAGTACAGTGCCTTCGTTGGGTAGAGAAGGAAAAGAGGGTATGGCAATGGCTCTGCCCAAAGAAAGAAATAACGATACGTTGGCAGTTGATGTAAGAACTAAAAAGCTATCAGAAGGCAAAATATAATTTGGGAAGGCACCGCTTACAGAAGAAGAAGTTGACAATTTCCATCCGGAAAGATTTAAACTTCTTCCACTCACGTTTTTCAATTCTATAAATTCTGCATTGGGTAAGCCTACCTGTGGTGTTGGATCGGCCATAATTTCGTCTATCACAACATCGTATCGATTAGGCACCTGCGCCAGAGAAACGATGGCTATAAATTGGAACAACAAGAGCAATAACTGGTGAAGCCGCATTATAACTAATGTAAAAAACTATTTCCAAAAGCTATAATTGTATTTGGCGGCAAACAGTTTTCATGGTACATTCGCAATCGCAATGCAAAAAATAAAACATACTAAACGTACGAAAAAACAGTTTTCGCTTTTGGAAGGTGTGTAACGTATACGTATGTCAAAATAAATTACAAGCCTTCCTGAACCGGAAGGCTTTTTTAATTCAATAAAACAAAGATAAAAATGAAAGTTGCAGTTGTTGGCGCCACCGGCCTTGTAGGCACAAAAATGTTACAGGTTCTTGCAGAACGAAATTTTCCTGTAGATGAATTAATTCCTGTTGCTTCAGAAAGATCTGTAGGCAAGGAAGTAGAGTTTAAGGGAAAGAAGTACAAGGTAGTAAGTATGCAGGACGCCATTGCTGCCAAACCTACTGTAGCCTTATTTTCCGCCGGCGGCAGTACTTCTTTGGAATGGGCTCCTAAATTTGCGGAAGCCGGCATCACTGTGATTGATAATTCCTCCGCCTGGAGAATGGATCCTTCCAAACCGCTTGTGGTGCCCGAAGTAAACGCCAACGTATTAAAGTCAAGCGATAAAATTATTGCTAACCCTAACTGCTCTACTATTCAAATGGTAGTAGCCTTACAGCCGTTACATAAAAAGTATGGTGTTAAAAGGGTAGTGGTGTCAACTTACCAAAGCGTTACAGGTACTGGTAAAAAAGCGGTGGACCAGTTGTTTAATGAACGCGGAGGAAAACAAGGAGAAATGGCATACAAATACCAGATTGATTTAAATGCTTTGCCCCAGATCGACGTATTCCTTGATAACGGTTATACGAAAGAAGAAATGAAGATGGTGAATGAAACCAAAAAAATCATGGGCGATGACTCTATTCGTGTAACGTCAACTACGGTTCGTATACCAGTAATGGGCGGACATAGTGAAAGTCTTAACGTGGAGTTTGTCAAAGACTTTGATGTTGCAGAGCTGAAGCAGGTATTGAATGAAGCCCCGGGTGTAATAGTACAGGATGACCCTTCAAAACAAATTTATCCTATGCCATTATGGGCTCATGAAAAAGATGAAGTATTTGTAGGTAGAATACGCAGGGATGAAACACAGCCTAACACCGTAAACCTGTGGGTAGTTAGCGACAACCTGCGCAAAGGTGCGGCTACCAACGCGGTACAGATAGCCGAGTATCTTTTAGATAAGAATTTATTGAACTGAAAAAATAAAAGGTTGATAAGTTAGGAAGGCTAGCGTAAAATACTTGATGAACTTATCAACCTCTGGGGTTAGCTATTTCTTTTTTTGTAAGGAAAATGTTTTCCAAAATTATCTGTGATGTCGTCAATCACTGCGTCGGAAGGACGGTTGTAATCGGCTCCTCTTTGGTAATTATCATTCCATAAGGTTTGGTTATTGCTGATTACGTTGCAGGAGGCATAAATATCATTGGTTTTGTTAGATACAGAGGGGAAGGGAAATTTAGTGGTGGCACCTACCTTGTACAATACCTGGCGGCCTACATCAATACCCATAGAAGCAAGATCGCTCATGTAGCGTTTCTTTACTATACGCATTCGAACTATAGCATCTACACCTAAGATAGTTGCCAGTTTTTTATCATCTTCCTTCCAAGAATCACGGGCTGAGATGCCATTTTCTTCCAGCAACTTTTGTGTAGTGCTGATATCCTGTACATTAACACTCGTAAAATGTTTTTTTGTATTGGCATGGCGGAGTATGCTATTATAAAGAGCATTCTGGAACGCCCTGCTTTCTGTCTCTTCAATGGCCGCAATATTTTCAGGTGAGAGATTCTTTGGCTGGGTTCCTGTAAAAATCATTTCTGACGGTAGAACAGCAATGATACGGTGTCGTGCAGTTTGCTGATCAAATGAATTGGAAGTATAGTATTTATGACCGGCACAGGAACTCATTACAACAAGAACAAAAAAGAAAAAACACAGGGGTAGATTTGTTTTCATAGCAAACAGTTTTGTTACAACAAGATTAATCCACCATTACAAGGGCTCATAGCTAGTTAACATTTTTTATTGTTGTAAATATGTAAAACTAAAGCAGTGATATAAATTACAAACTATAAGTACCTGCTTGTCATACCAGTTATTATTTTTTTTAATCTCTATGTATAGTACTAATAGCAATGGTTTCATTAGCAGCTATATCTTTTTCCACCGCTGCCAGTTTTGCCCTTGTCAATCCAAGCCATACCTGGCGCAAGCCTCA
>DAIQPL010000117.1:0-11407 GCA_036787395.1 Flavisolibacter sp.
TGCCACCCTTTTCTAAATAGCAAGGATCAGACAAGAGATATCCCTTACAAAAGCCCAACTCCACTCCTTTCTTTTCCGTCTTACCCCACTGAACCGAACCAGGCCAGATAAAACAAATTCGGGAGTGGCGGTAATAAAAAGGAACGTTGTAAGCTAGTTTTTCTTTTACATCAGGAATGCAGTTGAGTACAATTTCTCTTAACTGCTCAACAATATATAATTCCTCCTGCGGCAGGAAGCCAAGGAACTCATTTATATTTTGGAATGAAACCGTTTGAAATTGCTTCATTGCCAATAAAAATAAAACAGATAAAAACAGTGAGCTACTGATTTATTCATTTTTTTGCATTATGTCAAAGCTTAAGGTTACACTAATCCAGACCGGCCTGCTATGGGAAGATAAAACATCCAACCTGGAAATGCTTGGCCGTAAGATCGACAACATACAGGAAGCGACACATGTAGTTGTTTTGCCCGAAATGTTCAGCACAGGGTTTAGTATGAAACCAGAACAACTGGCTGAAAAAATGGATGGGGAAACAGTGGCATGGATGAAAAAAAAAGCAGCTAAAAAAAAAATGATAGTAACGGGCAGTGTAATAATAGAAGAAAATGGAAATTATTTTAACCGTCTTATCTGGATGCTGCCTAACGGGCAACACGGGTATTACGACAAGCGCCACCTGTTTGCTTACGCTGAAGAAGACAGGCATTATACCTCAGGCACGCAACGGTTCATTGCTTCCGTAAACGGATGGAAGATCCATCTTTTAGTATGTTATGATTTACGTTTCCCGGTTTGGAGCCGGCAGTCTCAAACTTCGCATCCTGGTATGGAGCTAAAGCCAACAAATGAGACAGAATATGATGTTTTGGTTTATGTAGCCAACTGGCCCGAGAGAAGAAATACGGCATGGAAAGCGTTGCTGCAGGCGAGGGCCATCGAAAACCAAAGCTATGTTATTGGCGTAAATCGTGTAGGTAAAGATGGCAACGAGATTAACTATATCGGCGAAAGCATGGTTATAGACCCCTTGGGTGAGATACTTTATCAGAAAGCAAATGAAGAAGATGTTTTTACCATTACCCTTGATAAAGTGCATCTGGAAAAAATAAGAGAAAAGTTTCCTTTTGGAAGAGATGCAGACCGCTTTGAAATTTTTACTTAGGCGGACTCCTTAATGAGTCGATAGAGTTGGATTAGTTGGCATCCAGCAATGCAAATTTTTTCTTACTGTTTTCTTTAATAAGCTCAACCACCTTTTCCATTTTAAAATCAGCATTTCTGCGAATGTCTTTTACTGTGGGTAAAGAGGGCACTTCGGGCATAACGCCTCTTCCTCTTGGTGCATTACCGTCAACTACCAATCGAAACAGCGGAAGCCGAAAACGGACACCCGTGTTAGGGAGGGTTACTTCCGGTATTAGCCAGGCTGTATTCCCATAAGCGCCTCCTCCCGTTTCCTCACCAACCACTATAACGTTTTCCTGTTCTCTAACCGTTTTTGCAAATAGAGAGGCAGCCGAAAAAGTATTACCACCTGTTAGTACATAAACCTGTCCGTTAAAATGATTGGTTGATTTGGGTTTAAAATACTTATTCTCGTAATAATTAAAATGGTAGCGGCCATCACTTTTCCTGCGTGCAAGGAACATGAGGAATAACCTGTTTTGAAAATAATTGTCTATATATTTTTTATAACTGCTCTTGCGCTTCACAGCGTAAATAGAATCGGCAATCTTAAAAGGCTTAGCAGCTATATACTTTGTTAACAGGTTGGAAAGAACAACACTACCACCACCATTTCCCCTAAGATCAATGACAAGGTGCTGAATATGTTCTTTCTTTATTTTTTTGAACGATTGCTTAAAGAATTTTCGTAGCCCTGAGCTTTTGGTAAACCCGGTGATCTCCATAAAAGCAGTATGCAAAGCAGTATCTATTTGCATATTGCGGGTGGCTTGCAGGTTCATTTTCTTTCTTTCTTTCTTCGAAGGCTGCTTAACAGCAAGTCTTAGTCTTGGTGTATCGGCGCCAGGATTATAAACGTCTAAAGTTGCTGCCTTCAGCGTACCAGCCGTGTCAACATACTCCACTTTCATTTTTTGTCTTAGCCCATAGATAGACCCATACATATTGCGAAAAGTGCCGCCATTGCTGATGGTTTGATATTTATGCGTAGTATTAAAACCATCGCCCGATAAATGGTTAAAAAAACTATCAATAATGGTTTGAATGGGTTTACCATCAATGGATTTCAATAAAACACCACGGCTTACATTACTGTCTTTCCTATTTAAGTTGGCAGTTATGATAACAGTATCTGGCCAGGCTTTAACGCTTAGCGGCAGTGCAAAACTTCTTGTATTAATTGAGTACCGGGTGGCGGCCTTTGAGGCCATGACACTGGTATGCCCGCATCTGAATTTTGAAACTACATAACTTAATACATTCCTGAATTTATATTCCGGTAGTGAATCTGTTAGCTTACCGGCGCCGGCTTCAAAATAATAGTCAACACTATCTTTTGGAGTAAACCAATATAAACTTGGATGCGATTCCTGGAGGATATTTTTAAAGAGCGTATAATCTTCCTTTAATTCCTCAGGAGAAAATTTTCTTGCAGGATCGTACTTTTTGCTGACAACGCAGCTCGTTGTAAATAATGCCAATATAATAAATGGAAAAAAGTTTTTCATAGAGCGCTGTTCTCATTTGAATGCATTCCACCCCTGGGCTGTTACTGCATGTTTGCTTCCACTCTTAGTAACAATGGTTTCGCCGGCTTCTTTGTCTGTTATGTAACCAATAACGCTTATATCCTCTGTCAGGGTTATTTTATCGTAATCATCTTGTTTTATAGTAAATAATAGTTCATAATCTTCTCCGCCACTCAAAGCACACGCAGTTGGATCCAGGTTAAATTTATAAGCAGCCATTTTGGTGTCTTCAGCAATAGGAATTTTTTCTTCGTACACTACGCAACCAACATCGCTTTGTTTACAAAGGTGTAATACTTCTGAACTTAATCCATCACTCACATCAATCATAGAAGTAGGTGTTATGTCGTTCGTAGCCAAAAAATCAACAATGTCTTTTCTTGCTTCTGGCTTTAAAATTCTTCCAACAATATATTTTTCGTCTTCCAGGTCAGGTTGTACGGCAGGACTTTCCAAAAAAATCTGTTTTTCTCTTTCCAGGAGGGTCAGTCCCAGGTATGCTGCACCCAGGTCGCCACTTACACAAAGCAGGTCACCTTTTTGAGCGCCATTTCTTTTTACATATTTATCCGGAGCTACCTCTCCTATGGCGGTACAAGAAATAATAAAACCTTTTTGAGAGCTTGAGGTATCACCGCCAATTAGATCAACTCCATAATGTTCGCAGGCTGCATATACGCCTTCATAAAATTCTTCCAGGGCTTCCAGGCTAAAACGGTTGCTAAAACCAAGTCCAAGAATAATATGCGTGGGGGATGCGTTCATTGCGCAGATATCACTCAGGTTTACTACAACTGCTTTATAACCCAAATGCTTTAATGGTGTATACATTAGATCAAAATGGACACCTTCAATGAGAAGATCATTAGTAATGACAGTTTGTTTTCCAAAATGGTCAATCACTGCAGCGTCATCACCCACCCCTATAATGGTAGAGGCATTATGTAGCTCTATATTTTTTGTGAGATGTTCTATAAGTCCAAACTCACCTAACGTAGAAACCTCTGTTCTTTCGCTCATAACTTCAAGATAAATTAAGAATTTGAAGGAACATTTCCTTTTATCCATTCCAGCAATTCATCGTGAATGATACTGTTGCTTGCAATAATGCCAGGTTGGTAAGGCGAGTACGTCCCTCCTTTCAGATCAGTCACTTTTCCGCCGGCCTCTTCTACCAATAAAAATCCCGCCGCACTATCCCAGGCCTGCAATTTATGTTCATAAAAGGCATCAAATCTTCCGCATGCAACCCAAGCCAGGTCCACGGCAGCAGAACCCAACCGCCTAACGGGTATCCCTCTTCTGATAAAGCGCTCAAAAACCTGCAACGGCCCGTTAGGCTCATCAAGATATGTATAAGGAAACCCGGTCACCATACAGGCATTTTGCACTTTCTCTTTTTTGCTCACGCTGATGCGTTTATCATTCAAAGTGGCACCCTGGCCTCTTTCAGCAATAAAAAGTTCGTTGATAAAAGGGTTGTAAATAGCTGCCAAAGCCATTTTTTTATTGTGCTCTATACCAATGGAGATGCAGCAAATTGGAATTCGATGAGCAAAGTTTACGGTTCCGTCTATGGGGTCAATGATCCATTTGTATTCAGAATCCTGTACAAGGTCGCCGCACTCTTCACTTAAAATGTGATGACCGGGAAAATTGTTTTTAATAACACGGATAATCGCTTCTTCTGATGCATGGTCTACTTCTGTGACCAGGTTATTGATACCTTCTTTATTAGAAATTTTAATATCCAGGTCAGTGAACCTCCTGATTTCATCCGCCGCAGCATGAACAGCCTGGAGTAAGGTGTTTTTGAGCATGCGCAAAGATAACCGCGGATTGGGAGGATTTGCAATTTCACAGATTTGCCTATTCTTCAGTTCAAAACGCGTCGCTCCTTGTTCCTTGTTTGATATTCTTGTAGGTTTGTCCGCCTAGATATTTGTGTGCCATTGAAGCTATCGATTATCATAGTTAATTATAATGTCAGGTACTTTTTAGAACAGTGCCTTTATTCTGTTCGCAAAGCATGTGAAGGAATAAAAGCGGAAACGATTGTTATTGACAATCATTCAACTGATGGGAGCATTGAATATCTCCGGCCACAATTTCCAGACGTAAAGTTTATCGTCAATGACACCAACAACGGCTTTGGAAAAGCCTGCAATAAAGGATTGACTTTTGCAACGGGTGAACACGTCCTGTTTTTAAATCCTGACACCATTGTTGCCGAGGACAGTTTCTCAACCTGCATTTCTTTTTTTGAATCACATGCTGATTGCGGGGCTGTTGGTGTAAAAATGATAGACGGAAGCGGGGAATTTTTGAAAGAATCCAAACGGTCTTTTCCATCACCGGCAACCTCTTTGTATAAATTGTTTGGATTGTCCAGGATTTTTCCAAAATCCAAAGTTTTTAGCCGCTACCATTTAGGAAGTTTAGATGAAAACAAGAACCACGAGGTGGATGTTTTGGCTGGTGCCTTTATGATGGTAAAAAGGGAAGTACTGGATACAACCGGTGGCTTTGACGAGACGTTTTTTATGTATGGCGAGGATATAGACCTCAGTTACAGAGTACAAAAAGCAGGATATAAAAACTATTATGTTGCCGAAACCACCATCATTCATTTCAAAGGAGAAAGCACCAAAAGAGGAAGCCTTAATTATGTGCTCCTGTTTTACAAGGCCATGAGTGTATTTGTACGAAAGCACTATGGAGGAACCAGGGCTGGTATATTCACTGCTTCTATTCAACTTGCTATCTGGGTAAGAGCTATGATTACTGCGATAGCCAGGTTTACCAGGTGGATAGGTTTGCCTGTAATTGATGCCCTATTGATTCTTCTTTCTTTTTGGCTGGTAAAGGAAGTGTGGATTCACCAGGTAAGAACTGACATTATATACGAGAACAAG
Organism: Flavisolibacter sp.; assembly: GCA_036787395.1. GTDB lineage: Bacteria > Bacteroidota > Bacteroidia > Chitinophagales > Chitinophagaceae > Flavisolibacter. The sequence continues at coordinate 5,637 of DAIQPL010000117.1, forward strand.
CTGCTGCTTATTTCTTTTCCTGCTTTTACTCTCATTTACCTTACAGTGGCTTATTATGCTGGCTTGTACGACCGGTATTATAAAACCTCTCATCTTCTTCGTTCCACATTTATAGCAACCCTGGTACTCGTTGCTGCCTATGCACTCCTTCCAGAGAAATTTCGATTTTCGAGAGGTATAGTGGTATTTGGAGCCCTGCTTGCCTTCATTTTTATAACTGCTTTCCGTTGGATTTTAATAAAGGCAGGGATTTTATACCTGTCAACCGATAAAATAAAAACGCCCTATATTCTGATTGCTTCCTCAAAAGACGAATTTGTCAAAATCAAAAGCTTTTTAAGCGTCGGGGGCCTTGCAGACAAGATCATTGGCCGGGTAGCAGTAAACGAAGAAGAAGGAGAGGCCATTTCTCACCTCGGAAACATAAAACAGGCGGCAAAAGCAGTGAAGGCACAGGAAATAATTTTTTGTGCGGGTAGTTTACCATATAAAAAAATCATTGAACAGTTACACTTATTACCTGACCACCTAAAAATTCGTTTTCATGCAGCCTGTAGCGGGAGCATTGTGGGCAGTGATACAAGTACTTCCAGTGGAAAAATAGTCGCTTCTGATGGAGACTATCGTTTGACAAAATCAAGTAGCAGGAGGATCAAACGACTAATTGATATTCTCATTTCTGCGCTCTTCCTGATTACGTTCCCTGTCCATTTTTTTGGAGTGCAAAAGCCTGTCGGATTTTTTAAAAATTGTTTTGATGTATTGGCTGGAAGAAAAACATGGATTGGATATGTTATTACTTCGCCGTCACTTCCCAGCTTACGGAAAGGCGTTTTGGGGGCTAATGGCCTGCCAAAAAACGGAGAGCAGGTGCTTCAGAAAGAGAGTCTAAAAATGGTTGATTATTGGTATGCGCATGATTATGAACCTTTGCAAGACATAAGAGCAATTTTTGCAGGCTATAAATATTTAGGAACGGAATCTTTTCACTAGTCACAATTGGTACCTTTATTGATTAACTCTAACGATTGTAACGAATGGCGCGGATCATTGACATAAAAATTCCTAAGGCAATAGCGACGGCACTTCGTATTCCCGAGAATGATCCGCGAAGGCAGCAGTTATCCGTATTAAAAAAATTACTGAAGAAGGCAAGGTTTACAGAGTTTGGCCAGAAATACCGGTTTGATGAAATAGTATTGGGCAAGCATATTGGAAAAGATTTCCAGCAAAATGTTCCCGTACATGATTATAATAAAATTTATGACCACTGGTGGAAGAAAACACTGGAAGGTGTGCCCGACGTAACGTGGCCGGGAAAAATAAAATATTATGCACTCAGTTCAGGCACGTCGGAATCGGCAAGCAAGTACATTCCGGTAACCAAAGAAATGTTGCGCAGCAACCGTATTAATTACATACGCCAGCTTATTTCAGTTTTTAATTATGAGCACCTGCCACGCAATGCAGTTACAAAAGGGTTTTTAATGTTAGGAGGCGCAACAGACCTTCAAAAAGGAAAAGCTGGTTGGTATGCAGGAGATCTCAGTGGCATACTGGTAAAAAATAGGCCCTTCTGGTTTCAAACATTTTATAAACCCGGTGGCCGTATCGCCAAAATAAAAGACTGGAATGAGAAGCTGCACGAGATTGTTGAAAAAGCTCCGGCCTGGGACATTGGTTATATTGTTGGTGTGCCGGCCTGGTGCCAAATGTGTATGGAAATGATCATTGATCATTATAAAGTAAATACCATTCATGACATTTGGCCGAACCTTGGATTTTTTGTTCATGGAGGAGTTGCTTTTGAACCATATAAAAAAGGATTTGAAAGATTATTAGGGAAACCCATAGTTTATATAGAAAACTATTTGTCGAGTGAAGGTTTTATTGGCTATAAGGACAGGGAAAATTCAAAAGGAATGAAATTGGTTTTGGATAATAACATCTTCATGGAGTTTGTGCCTTTTGATGATAAAAATTTTGATGGCGAAGGGAAGATGATTGACAACCCTGATGCATTAATGATCCATGAAGTGGAAGAAGGAAAGGACTACGCACTTTTAATGAGCACCAATGCAGGCGCGTGGCGCTATTTGATTGGCGACACCGTTCGCTTTGTTGACCTGGAAAGAAAAGAAGTGGTTATTACCGGAAGAACCAAGCACTTTTTAAGTTTAGCAGGGGAACACTTAAGTGTTGAAAACATGAACATGGCAATACAGAAGGTGAGTGAAGAATTTAATATTTCGATACCCGAATTTGCTGTTGTGGGATTCCCCTATCAAAATCTTTTTGCACACAAATGGTACATCGCTTGTAATGATGAGGTTGATAGTGAGCTCCTGATTAAAAAAATTGACCAACACCTGTGCGAGCTGAACGACGATTATGCTGTGGAAAGAACCAGTGCGCTGAAAGAAGTTTTCATTGAAAAGCTGCCGGAACATGTCTTTATGAAATTTATGGAATCTAAAGGCAAGCTTGGCAGCCAGCATAAATTTCCAAGAGTATTAAAAGGCAAAATGCTGGAAGACTGGAAGGAGTTTTTAAAAGCATATGCCTGAGCCATCAAATAAGATTTTAGGCCTCTTTGTGCTAATACAAAGAGGTTTTTTATTTTTAAGCCTTATGCTTACCAATGGTTGATGCACTGTTAAAAGGAATTACGCTTGGCTTGTTGCTTGCTATCTCGGTAGGCCCTATCGTCTTTACAGTTATTAAGCAAAGTTTAAATAATGGTACCAAAGGTGGGTTGGCATTTATCGCAGGCATTTCTGTAAGCGATATTCTACTGGTAATCTTTGCCAACCTCTTCACCAATTTATTTGATCTTTTAAGTGCACATAAAAAAACTTTGGCTATAATAGCTAGTATTTTCCTGATCATTGTGGGCGTTTATTATTTGTTTTTTAAAAAAGTAAAGGTGAACGCGGAAGGAGGACAGCAACTTGTTTTTGAAACAAAAGATTACCTGAAGATATTTACAACCGGTTTTATCATGAATATTTTTAACCCGGGCATTATCATTTTCTGGCTAACCACTTCTACAACCTTTCTTGATGAAAACTTAAACCGCCGGCTAATCATTTTTGGAAGCGCTTTATTTCTTGCCTTATTGGCGGATGTGGCCAAAGTGTTATTGGCTAATAATCTCCGTAAACGGTTAACGCCGAAAAATATTCATCGCATTAACCAGGTAAATGGGGTTATACTAATTGGTTTTGGGGTTGTTATTATTTTTTTACAGTAAGGGGGGACTATGAAATCGAAGTCAAAATCAAGAGGAGCAAGAATCTCGACCTGGATCAAAAAAATATTTATTATACTGTTCCTGCTGCAATTATTTTATATCATCGTTTTAAAATGGATGGACCCACCGTTTACGCTTACACAACTATACAGCTTGTTTAGTGGTGACGGATTAAAAAGAGATTATGTAAACGATGATGAAATATCTTACAATATGAAGCTGGCGGTAGTGTCATCCGAAGATCAGATTTTTCCTGATCATAGCGGCTTTGATTGGAAGAGTATAGAAAAAGCCATGAGCTACAATAGGAGAAAACCGAACCGCGTTCGCGGCGCCAGTACCATTAGCCAGCAGGTAGCAAAAAATGTTTTTTTATGGCAGGGACGGGACTGGATACGGAAAGGCCTGGAGATTTATTTTACTAAGATGATAGAATGGATATGGGGCAAGAAACGAATCCTTGAAGTCTACCTGAATGTAATTGAAATGGGTAAGGGAGTTTTTGGTGCAGAAGCAGCAGCGCAACAATATTTTAGGAAACCCGCAAAAAAACTAACACGCCGCGAAGCCGCTATGATTGCTGCCTGTTTGCCCAACCCGGCAAAGTATACTATAAAACCACCGGCACCTTATGTAGTTGTAAAAAGCGGGTGGATCATGCGACAGATGAATAACCTGGAGGGAGATTCTGACTTGCAAAAGATCATCAGGCCCTAACCTATCTTCTTCGGAAAATAGTATCGATGATACCGATAGCTGTTTGCAGCCGTTGTGTATCGGTTCCTGAAATTTCCGACCACATGCTATTGCTGTTAATAACAATGTCCTTGTACATCTTAAAAAGTTTTTCGCGAAAACGATGATCCGGATATTCTCTTAATTCATCAGGTTCCCATGGAAGGTCTGTGCAACACAGTAAGAACAAATCGTATTTACGTTGTGCCGCTTGTTTTAATATCCAGGTATGGCAGTTTTGAAAAGCCACCTCGCACCACACCTTCATCACGTACATATCGGTATCTATAAAATAAAACCCATTCTTAGCCTGGGTAAGCATTGAGTCTTCTAGTTCTAGTTGTCCATGTGCAATATTCAATAAATCTTCAAAAGTGTAATTCATTCCTTTTTCTAAAAGATACTCACGGGCAAATTCAGGGCACCAAACAGTTTTGTAGTGTTCTGCCAGTTGACTTGATAAGGTGCTTTTGCCGGTTGACTCAGGACCTATGATAACAATCTTTTTCATCCAACTTCAAAGTTAACTTTCTTCAATTTTTGAGCCCTGGTTTTCCATTCTATTAAACCCGATACTGCCAGCACCAGAAGAATTAAATAGTACACACTGGTAAGAACATAACCCTTAATAAAGTACAGCGGTATGGATGTGATATTGGTAGCAATCCACCACCACCAGCTTTCAACTTTTTTCTTTGCCATGAGCCACATTCCTGTAAAAGCAGTGGCCGAAGCAAAAGCATCAAGCGCCGGAATAGTATTGGCATAAAATGCTTGCTTGAGCCAGGTCAGTGCAGAGAAAATCGCTGCGTAAAAAAACGCGAAAAATAAGAATTGTTGCAGCCACTCTTTTGGCGAACTGGTAGTTATATGAAGTACGATTTGATGATCCCTGTTACGCCGGGACCATAAGATCCATCCATAAATGCTCATAACTGTGTAATAAAAATTCACACTGGCCTCACCAAACAAAGAACCTTCGACGCTTAAATAAATATAGAAAATAGTATTGATCAGCCCCACCGGATAAACCAGGATATTTTCTTTTTTGGAAAACCAAACGCTGGCAATGCCGGCAATTACAGCTACATATTCGGGCCACGTAGTTTGCTGAAAGTTGGAAAAAAATTTTTGAATGATCTCCTGCATAAGAGGATGCAAACCTAAGCGAAAATTAAGAGGCCTTATACCATTTGCCCGGCTTTAAGTACTCAATACCTTTTCCTGTTTTGAACCGGGTAGGCAGTTGTGTGCGACCTTTTGCAGTTGACCCCCAAACAATAAAATGAAGATGTGGGGTGGCGGAATAGCCGGTACTGCCGGCCCTGGCAATAATATGGCCCTGTTTTACACTGTCTCCCACCTTTACCAATACACCATTGTGTTGCAGATGAGCATAAGAAGCAAATGAACCATCGCTATGTTTTATGATCACCTGGTTGGCTTTGCCCAAATATTTTTTGCTGGTTCCACCTTTGGTAAAGCTTTGTTCGGCACGGATAACCACTCCACCCCTGGCCGCTGCAACCGGCGAACCCTTTTTCATTTTAAAATCAATTGCCAGCCTGCCCTTATGTGAAAACAGGGAATTATACCCCTGGATAATAAAGTGATTGGTGCCTTTTGGATATGGCAGTGAGTAAACATAGCTGCTGTCATTTTGATACTGCTGTTGTGTAAAAAAATGATGTTGCACACCACAGGAAGAAAGCAGGAATACCGTAAGGACAAAAAAGAAAAACTTCATTCGAAAATGAAGTTATTAGTTTGTGATGTATGGAGA
>DAIQPL010000118.1:0-2387 GCA_036787395.1 Flavisolibacter sp.
GTAGTGCCGCCGGCTGCCACAGCTTTTTTTACCATTTCATCTACTTGTTCCTTGCTGTCGGCAGACAGGCATATGATGGATTCGGTAGTTTTTGTGGCATCTGCGATCTCTTTTTTAGTAAAGGTTTTAAAGAATGGCTCAACAAGCAGCATAACGAATATGTCTTCTCCAATAATCATGCAGGTGGCTTTATCGTTAGTAAACTGCGGATTAAAGCTGAAGCCGAGCGTTGTAAAAAATTCAATAGATCTGTTGAGATTTTTAACGGGTAGATTCACAAAGATTTTTGTTGCCATGGTTTTAATTTTTAGTGGTTTTCTGATTACTGTTAATTCTGTTTTCTAATACTACTCTAGGTCTTTGCATTGGCATCATAATTAAGCATCCATCTTACTCCGAACTTGTCTGTAAGCACACCAAAGGTGGCTCCCCAAAACTGTTTTGCCAATGGATGAATCACCTGGCCGCCCGATGAAAGATTGGAAAAGAAAGTTTCTATTTCATCTCCACTGCTGCAATTGAGGGAAAGAGACATTGTATTTCCCTTGATGTATCCTTCAGGCCCGGTCATATCAGAAGCCATAAGCACCAAATCGTCTTTTTGTAAAGTGGAATGCAGGATATGGTGCTTCATTGCCCCGGAACATTGAGATTCAAGAGGCGAACCTTCCACCGTTTGCAAGGTTAATTCACCGCCCAAAGAATCTTTGTAAAATGTCATTACTTCGCGGCAATTGCCATTGAAATTTAAATAAGCGTTAATCTGAGTCATACTGTTGTTTTTAATGCACCACAAACCTACTGACGTGAGTTAAATTTGGTGGGGTGTAAAAACGGCAATCTTAAGGGTTGATTACGACAACATCTTCACTTAGCTTTGATAAATAAACCCTGCAGGTACATTTTCACATAAAACTTACCAGGCGTTTATAACCAACAAAAAATATACGGATGAAACATATATCTATTCTGGTTCCTGAAGGAGACATCAGCGTCAGCAATATTGAAGGAACGCACCAGATTTTTTCTGAAGTAAACGGGTTTCTCGCACGTACAGGAAAACCTCCTTTGTTTAAAATTGAATTGGTAGGACTGCGTAAAGAAACGCGGTTTAAAAAAGGATTGTTCAGCATTCATCCCGAGGTCCTGATAGGAGATGTTGCTCAAACCGATCTCATTATTATTCCGGCCATCCAAAGTGATATGAAAAAAGCACTGGTTGCCAACCAGGCATTCGTTCCCTGGCTCATTCAACAATATAAAGGTGGTGCAGAAATAGCCAGTCTTTGTATTGGCTCTTTTTTGCTGGCATCAACCGGCTTGCTAAATGGAAAGAAGTGTGCCACGCACTGGATAGCAGCCAACGACTTCAGGGCCATGTTCCCTGATGTGCATCTTGTACCCGACCAGGTAATTACAGGGGAAAATGGTATCTATTCCAGTGGAGGGGCCTATTCTTCATTCAACCTTATTTTATACCTGGTAGAAAAATATGCCGGAAGAGACATGGCCATACTTTGCTCCAAAGTATTTCAAATAGAAATTGAACGAAACAGCCAGTCGCCGTTTATGATCTTTAATGGTCAAAAAGAACATGAAGATGAACTGATAAAAAAAGCGCAGGCTTATATTGAAAAGAATTACAGCGATAAATTTACCGTGGATGAATTAGCATCAACCCTGGCTATTAGCCGGAGGAACCTCGAGCGGAGATTCAAAAAAGTTACGTTCAACTCCATTGTAGAATACGTACAAAGAGTGCGGATTGAAGCTGCAAAAATAAGCCTGGAAAAAAACCGGGATAATGTAAATGAAGCAATGTATAAGGTTGGATACACCGATATAAAAGCCTTTCGTACCACTTTTAAAAAACTTACAGGCCTTTCTCCTTTAGATTATAAAAACAAATACAGCCGTAGGGTTATGCTGGTCCAGGAATGAACGGGCGAAAGTACTTTTATAACCTCATTATTTTTTCGAGACTTGTCAATGTTGTTCTGAGGAAGTTTTGACAGCGTGCCCACAGCAATAAATGATTACTGCATATAGCCTTGTGTTTTCCATGCCTGAACCCCTTTTTTTAAAAGTGCTTCCAGTTCTTTTTGATTTACCTGCTCCGGCTTTTTAAAATTAAAACAGGTTTTTCCTTTGAGGCATTTGATCATTGTAGGTATAAGCGTTTTAAATTCTTCTGTGTGATAATAAATGGGGAAAAAATAAAAACTTACCATATCCTTACGCGCCACAACCGATGAAAAATACATGCCTGGGACAATCACTTTTTTACTGCCGTAGGGAACTGCCTTATTACCCATCAGCTCAAATACATGTTCTTTGTCCTTGCTCACTGACATGGGCGGTGACTGTTTTTGCAAGACCGATTTAAT
>DAIQPL010000118.1:2487-11382 GCA_036787395.1 Flavisolibacter sp.
AGGCAGGGCGAAAGCTACAGCATTATGTTCAAAATGACCTTTGTGTGAAGCGTCGCAAAATGGCTTGTTTTTAGAAAGACCACATCTACAAAGAGTCACTACTGTTCTGCCACCGAGGTCGTATACATTACCATTTTGATCTACTATTTCAAAATCACCTTCTATTCGGGTAGAGCCATTGCTATTGATGGTTAGTTTCGTGCTTGCCATGATAAAGGTTTTGGTAAATGTAAAATTTAATGTGATGGAATTTTCGACTTAGGGAGAGTTATACCATTGGCTCCCTCAGCCTGTTTAATTGGCAATAAATAAATCAGCCTCGCAAACATGCCGGGCTTGTTTGTACCTATTGTTTTACGATTTTCACAACTTTAGTTTGAGTCCCCTGTCTAATTTGTACAAGGTAAATTCCTTTCTGGTAAGAATCTCCAAAGGAGATAATAGCTTCTGAAGGTATGCCGCTTCTTTGCTCTACAAGCCGGCCAAGTACATCAGTAACGACTAACCTGATCATTTCCGACCGGTCTCCATTAGATATAGAAAGAGAAAAATTCTTAACTGAAGGATTCGGTAGCACGGAAACAGAAAACCTGGCTGCTTCCATTTCAAGAGAGCCTTGCCCGGATTTTGTAATAGATGAATTAACCACGCAACTACCCAATACATCGCCATGTGACAGGTGGGCATCCAAAGCATTTGTATTGATGCACAGAGTAGTTCCTTTATGGCATACACTTACCTTATTATTTCCACAACGTGGATCTGTTACAGTAATGGTAAAACTGCAAATGACTATATTATCAGCATCCCTTGCTTCAAAAGTATTGGTGGTAGTTCCTATAGGGAAAAAAGAACCACTTGATAAACCGGAAGTTTGAAATAAGGTACTGGCACAGTTATCCTTTACAACTGGATTTGTATAATTAACTACTGTTCCTGTCATGGACGCAGGATTTACTATCATATTTTGCGGACAGCTTATTAAAGGAGCCTGATTATCCTTAACAATTACTGCAAAAGAACAGCTGTTTGATCCGGCTGCATTGGTTGCAATGGCAGTAACAATAGTTTTGCCTATAGCAAATTCATGAGGAGAAGTGATTATTGTACTGCCGATTTTATATTGAATGGTTGTTGAAGATCCTCCGCTGGCAGTAGCGTTCAGTGCAATTGTTTCCGAGCATTTATTCAATGCGTTGTTTACAATAATATCAGACGGGCATTGTATAACGGGCAATGACGCCACCTGGCAGGTATTTAATAATATGGATATGTTGAATCGACCATGCATGGTTATAATATCCAACCGGCCATCTTTATTTACATCAGCAAGCGTAGTGTACAGTGCATTATCTGCAATCCGTTCCTGTATAAAATAATTAACGGGAGACCCAAAACTACCCGTTCCAGTTCCTAATAAAACTGATGCGTATTGACTGTTAAAAGCCACGGTTACCAGATCCAGGCTCCCATCACCATTAACATCGCCAACAGCTACGGAAGTAAGTTGAAAACTGAAATTCTGAGTGTTGACACGAAAAATAGTAGGTTGGCCAAAACCGCCATTACCATTCCCTAACAAAACAGAAACGTTATCACAATTTGAAGTGCTGCATGGTCCCGAATTTGCAGTTACCACATCAAGCTTGCCATCACTATTAAAATCACCTACACCAATTGAAACTGGGCTCATTGGAACCAGTGGATCGGTATTAATGCTAAAAACAGCAGGTGCCGCGAAAGTGCCGTTTCCATTCCCTAATAATACAGAAACAGTTTTTTGATTTAAGGTATTAAAACCTTCATTTGCTGTTACAATATCCAATTTCCCGTCGTTATTGAAATCGCCGGCAGCTAGCGCCCTGGGTGCACCTGCTACACTTACATTACCGCCCAGGATGAAACTGCCATTACCGGTGCCTAAAAGAACGGAAATAGACCCGTCAGATTGGTTAGAAGAAATAATATCGAGCTTGCCGTCGTTATTAAAATCTCCAACAACAACTGCTGTAGAGGAGCTTGCGGTATTATAAAATACGGGTGAACCAAATGTGCCGTCCCCATTCCCTGGTAACACTGCTATATTATTAGTATTAAAGTTTGCAGCAACCAGGTCAAGCTTGTTATCTCCGTTAAAATCACCATTGGCTATATTCTTGGTAAAAAGTCCTGTAAACGGTTTGGAACTCGTAACATATTGCCCGGTACCGTTTCCCAGGGCAATTGAGATAGTTGCGTCCACGTTTGAACTGATAATGTCAACAAATCCGTCGTTGTTAAAGTCTCCCAGGGTAATTGCCAACGGCGAATTCAATGTTGCAAAAGATGTAACCGGGGCAAAACTTGCAGAGGGGCATCCCTGAGCATTAACTTTCAGAAAGGGACATAAGCTGGCCAGCAATATGTACAATGGTACGATTGATTTCATTATTAAGGTTTAAGGTGATAGTGGTTTTAAAAAGGAAGGACCTACATCATTTTGTTAATAGGGCGGATAAGATATAAATATAGAACCTACGCTGCATTCAATAATGGAAAATTTTTTCTTCTTGCAACAAAGCCTCTTTCTTTTTGGCTATTGGTTGAGATTGATTTTTTTGGTCGTTTGACAGTGCCATAAATGTCATCAATAATTTTCAGGTTGGTAGCCCCTGGTACCTATACGCCGTCTTTACAGACAACGAAAAAAAATGATGGCATTTGCCATCATTTTTTTAAGGTTCCACTCGATCCTACCGTCTTGGCCGGTCAGTGTTTTTTTTATTTCTTCCATCTGTTTTTTGTACATCCACCTCTGTATTACGTACCGTATCTCTTATTGCTTCATCCCTTTCCTCTACGTCTTTTGTAACCTTCACCTCTTCCACTACGCGAGCCTGTTTATTAACTACAGGAACTTCCGCACGTTCTGTCAACTCAATATCACGGTCCTGCAAACGGGATGCTTCGTCGCCTGATATAGGCCTGTTTACAGGTGTGCGTTCTACGTTTACATGTTCTTCACGCAAGCGAACATGTTCTTCCACCGGGCGTTCTACAATGCGGCTGCGTACCCGTACGCCACCTCTTTCTTCTGTCCTTTTTCCTACTTCCAGGTTTTCTTCTACTCTTGGAATGGATGTTTCTCTCCTGTTTCCCGCTTCCCTGTTTCCCATCGCTTCCCTTGACATGGATTCATCTGTACGCCGACCTGAAGTGTTGCTGTATTGTGCGGCACGTTCATCAACGTTGATAGCCCCACATTCATCCAGCACATCTGCTGCCCGTTCTGCCTCTTCCTTCGATTGTGCATGCACCGTAACAATAGAAGTACTGTTTTGTGCTACGCGTGAGTAACGGTCAGCTTCGTCGTCATCGCCACCAAAAAGCGATTTAAAAAAACGTGTTATTCCATTTTCACTGTCATTATCCCTTGACCTGTCTTCAACGTAGGAAGTATTCTGAGTCCCGCTATTTTGTGTCATATCTACATTGTCGCGGGTGAACCCTTTTTGTAGTAATCTGTCTACTGCTTCTCTTGCTTCAGAAGCATCATCAAAAAATCCAACAACTGTCTGTGCCATAAAACCTCCTGTTTTTGATTATTGAGAAATTTGTTATGCTTTTCGATTTGCACTGGAAGAAATTCGTTCTATTTCTATTTCATCTTTTTGAAGGGTAACCTGTTGTGTATGTGGTGTAGCCGTTTTCTTTTTTATGACGTGCACTTCCTCTATTACTTCAAATCTTTTCTCTACAATTAACACTTCATGTACCACCGGGATGATAACGGTATCACCTTCATACCGAACGGGTGGCGGTGCATCCACCATTTTATTTACGGGAACATGCTCTACTTCATAGCTCTCATGAAGCAAGGGTATGTTCAAGGTTTGCTCCTCTTCCACAACACGTTTGTGTATGATTACCTTACCGGTCTCTACCACTTCTTTATCTACAGTAAGTTGTTCCTGTATCACCGGTATCACTACAGGCGTAGTGCCCTCTATATTTTCATTTCGTTCGCTTCGTTGATTTCTATCTTCCATAGTGGAAGAAGCGGCGCTAATTTTATGCCTGTTTTTAAAATTGTTTTATTACAGCTTGCGGTGATGTTTGTTTAACATCCAATATCTTTTTCAGGGTATAAACTTTCTCAGGTAATGCTGTTGTGCCTGTTGCCGTAATTTTTCAACCCGGGAGTATGGTGGAAGTTTGTCAACACTAAGGCTTGCAGAAATATTTATTCCATTAAATGAAAGCGAAGGGACTGGTTAAAAAAAGCAGCCTGAACTAATTTTTTTAAAGATCAGTTCGTGACTTTGGCTGCATGACCATCCTAAAAGACTTTTCGAAAACAACAACAAATCTTCGAAGAACCGCATGGGTTTTACAAAGGTTCAATTGATATACAAACACACAAAGAAAAGCAACAGTTGGAGCATCATAACATAACTTTTATAGCAACTACCATAAAAACCAGATAAATAGAATTATCTTCACCGGACACGTTTAAGCACCGCACCGGTAAAGTCTATTAATTTGTTGAGTACAAGTTCTGCTTTTGGTTTTCTTCACTTCAGCGCACTGCCTAAGCAATTGTCAATATATATTCAGCCACAAACGCTATCACTTAAAAAAAACAATGGAACAATTTAACAAAGACATCCAGGTAGGAACGCACTACAAGCGGTTCCAGTTCAAAAAAATTATGAATATCGACGGGGTAAAATTTTTTATTACCACTGTGGATGACGATAAGAAGCCTATCTCATTTAGTATGAAAAAAAATAAAGAAGGTGATTGGAGCCTCACCCCTGGTGCTTCACGATGGCTTTATGAGATTAAGACAGAACTGGCGGACGCTATCGTGGAAACCCAACCGTATAGTTCAAACAATAATTAGCACCATGAAGGATTTTAAAAAAACAATAGATAACACAGAATTTAGTTTCAAGTTTGTACAGGAAGGTGCAGACGGGGTTTTCCTGGTGAACGTAGAGAACCAGACGTTCAGGATGGTTACCGATGACGAAGGAATATGGGGCATTTGGCAACAGGTTCCTTCGTGGATAAAACACCTGGAAGAAGACCTGAGCAATGCTATAGAAAAACAGCATGCCTGATCGTGCATGCTGCTCACTTATCATCCTGGATATTATAAATTCAGCGAATAATTTCCCTGGTATTTTCTTTTCACAAATTCGTTTGCCGGTTCAAAGTTGGTGATACGCATGTTCTCGCCATCCCACAATAATTTTTTACGGCCAGGATAAACATTGTTTCCGTTTTTATCCTTTTCACTGTAATTATAACTTCTTACAGCCAGGTTGCCCATTAATACTGTTTCTGTTAACGGTCCTGACATTTCAAAAGGTGAACTGGTATAACTGCCATGCCCTTTTTTGCAAGCCCTGACCCATTGTTGCTGGTGACCTTCGGCGCCGCCTTCTACAAATGGATATTTTGATTTTGTGAATTGAAGTTCTTTCGTTTTTTTCATCGGAAGTAGAGTAGGGTTCCGTCCAAATAAGCCAGCCATTAATTTCCCTTTTGTGCCTTCAAAAAGAATACCCCCGTCCCATTCTCCCAAAGCTTCATCTGGTAATAACTCTTCGGGTCGTTTAGGTTTAATGCCACCATCGTACCATATCATTTCCACTGCCCGCATTTTTCCTCTTGCCGGGAATTGTATGTGCGTTTTGGCGGAAGGCGGGTAACTATCCGTATAAATAGCTTCTTTAAAAAACCCGGTATATACGGAGCCCACACTGGTTTCAACGGAAACCGGGTAACCCAGTTTTAATGCACGGTAAGGAACATCAATAAAATGACAACCCATATCACCTAAAGAACCGGTTCCAAAATCAACCCAACCTCTCCAGTTGGCCGGTATATAAATTGGATTGAATTCACGGGACGGCGCCGTGCCCAGCCAAAGATTCCAATCAACTTCTTTCGGAACATCAAACTTGCCTGTTGGTGTAGGAATACCCTGTGGCCACACCGGCCTGTTGGTCCATACGTGTACAGTATGCACATCGCCAATCACTCCATCCTGTATCCATGTTTCTATAAGCCGGGTATCGTTACCGCTACTTCCCTGGTTACCCATTTGTGTTACTACCTTGTATTTTTTAGCGGCATTGGTAAGCGTACGGGCTTCGTAAATGTCATGCGTCAACGGTTTTTCGCAATACACGTGTTTACCCAATTGCATAGATGCTAAAGCCATGGGGGCATGCATATGATCAGGAGTGGTGATGATAACCGCGTCAATATTTTTAGCTTCCTTTTCAAGCAATTCCCGGTAGTCTTTATAATAAGGTGCATTGGGCCAGCTTTTCCTGGCATTTACTGCCATGCGGTCATCTACATCACAAAGCGCTGCAATGTTTACTTCCCCGGTTTTATAAGCATACGGAAGATTGACTTCTGCCTTTCCACCGGCGCCAATACCGGCAATATTTAGTTTGTCGCTCGGCGCAATAAATCCTCTTCCTAATACATGGCGGGGAACAATAAAAAAACCAGCGGCACTAAGCGAAACGTTTTTAATGAATTTTCTACGGGATGGTTGAATCTGTTCTTTCATAGTAAAGCAATCGTTAGTGATTTATAAGGAATGTCTGTTTTAAATGTACTTAATTATAAAATCATGTTCAAAATCACTTTGCAGGGAGCACAGAAAACTTCTACTTCATCCTTTTACCGGTGGCGCTGCTTTTACTTCTTTAATAAGGTCTGAAAAAGAACTGACCAGTTTTTCTAATGCTTCTATAGTGGCCCGGTCAGAATCTTCTAAAGTGTTTTTGATTTTGGCAGCAACACCACTGATTAAAAGAGTGCACGACTCTTCAACCCGTGCATAGATGGTTTTGAAAATAGTGAGTAAAGACTCATGCGCTTTTTCGCCCAGTCCCGACGCGGTAATTAATGCCATGGGTTTACCGGAAAACACCGTGGTGGATACCGTCCATTCAATGGCATTCTTCAAAATACCTGGCAAACTAAAAATATATTCGGGTGTACAGATCAACACTCCGTCTGCCCTGGCTATTTTCTTCCGAAAGACGTCCACTGACAGTGGTGTATTTGGCCCGTCAAGATCACGGTTAAAATAAGGCAGGTCTGTAAGCCCCTTAAAAATTTCTATTTCCCATTCTGGTGAAGAAAGCTCCACTATTCTTTGCAGCAACAATTCATTTACTGAATTACTTCTTGTGCTTCCGGAGATGGCGAGGATCTTTAGTTGACCAGTCGGCATTGCCTTCTTTTATTTGAAGATAAAAGTACAAAGAGCCTGGTGCAATAAACTATGTTTGCTTTTAATAGTAATTTGTTATCAACGAATACCAGGTTTTGCCACGCAAGTCATTAAACCCAAACTTATGAGTACCATCTTGATTATTACAGGATCAGCCATATTTACTTTTTTAGGCTCGCTTCATTTAGCTTATACTTTTTTTACACGTAAATTTTATCCAAGAGGGGGAACCACATTGGAGCAAATGAAAAACACGACTCCGCGAATTTCTTCCCAGACCACCATGTGGAAAACCTGGATTGGCTTTAACGGTAGCCATAGTTTGGGAGCCATCTATTTTGGTGTCATCAATATCCTGCTTGCTGTTAACTTCAAGGATCTATTGCAGGAGCATTGGGAGATTGGCATTTTCAATATCCTTATTTGTCTTTCTTACCTGGCGCTTGCTGTAAAATATTGGTTTCGCACCCCGTTAATTGGTATCCTTATCGCCACTTTATGTTTTTTAGCTTCTTTCATTATCCAACGCTTTTCATGATAGGTTAATTTAATCAGGCTTTTATTTCAATCGTGCCTTCATCGTCAAATGTTTTATCTTTCATTAGCTATGGAAAAAAAATGTTCAAAATGCGGAACTGCATTTGGTTGTCAGAATGATTCCCCGGGTTGCTGGTGTGAAACAATTCCTCTTTCAAAAACAAGCCTGGATGTAATAAAAAGAGTTTACGAAAATTGTTTGTGCCCGGCATGTTTAAAAGGTTATGAAAACAAAATTGGTGATCGCGACAAACAGCATAACACGGAAGCCCATAAAACAATGAGTTAGCACCGGTGACAATGGTACTGCTAACAAACGGTTAACCTAACTCAAATGGATCAACTAATTCTGTGAAAATCTTTTACTCACATTCCTTATATACACAGTCGGCCTGATTTAATAATATGATTATAGCTGGTGTTTACATTCAGGAAACGGCAGCAACCCCGCTTTTACTGCCACCCTTCTTACGCCTTATTCCCGGTTTACCACCATTCATTCGCTTATATATGCAATTCACTTAATCGTACTTTCTGCCATCACTGCCCTGGTCTACATTTGTTCTGGGTTTTTCATAGATATTAGACTTTAAACACCGGGCAGGATTTTTATCCCGCCTTTTTTTTAGTATAACAGCCTGGTTAACCCATCTCCATCCGGCCATATACCAGCGTACCTGTTCTCACTACCACAGACCAAAAACAAAACACATTCTTCCATGATCATTTAGTAGCTTCAAAAAAACTTTTTTATGACAACCAGCGAAATTGCGGCACGTTTAACAGCACTGTGCCGCAAGGGAGATTTTGAAACTGCTCAAAAAGAATTGTTTGCGAAAGATGCCGTCAGTATAGAGCCGCATGCCACACCAGCGTTTGAAAAAGAAACAAAAGGATTGGATGCCATTTTTGAAAAAAGTAGGAAATGGAATGCAATGGTAGAGCACATGCAAAACATTGCGGTTTCTGAACCACTGATTGCCGGCAACTCATTTGCTGTCACTATGCGCATGAACGTAGTCATGAAAGAACGCGGATCAATGGATATCTCGGAGCTTTGTGTGTACGGGGTGAAAGATGGAAAGATAAGTTCCGAAGAATTTTTTATGTAG
>DAIQPL010000119.1:0-11266 GCA_036787395.1 Flavisolibacter sp.
TTTTATTGCCTGGAAGCCATCATTTAATTCCTGTTCGGCTTTTGTTGCGTCGCACACTGCATCGTTTTGTTCGCCTGCTCAGCAGGGTGACCACCGTTGAAGAGTGCGACGCAACAAAAGTTTCATAGTGGCTTTGGGCCCGGTACAAAATCTACTCTGTCCTTAAATTTTTCACAGGATTGGTATTAGCTGCCCGAATAGCCTGTACACTGATGGTAACAAAAGCAATGAGTAAAGCAAGAGTAGCGGCGATAATAAACATCCACCAGCCTATAGGAACGCGGTAGGCAAAATCCTGCAGCCACTTTTGCATTACATACCAGGCAATAGGCGAAGCCACAATAACGGCTACCATCACCAGTTTCAAAAAATCTTTTGAAAGAAGGCCAACGATATTAAAACTGGTTGCGCCTAGTACTTTACGAATACCTATTTCTTTTGTGCGCTGTTCTGCACTAAAGGTTGCAAGTCCAAACAAACCGAGGCAGGAAATCAGTATGGCAATGATGGTGAAATAACTTACAATGGAAGACAAACGGTTTTCAGCAGCATAGTTCTTTGCAAAATCATCATCCAAAAAACTGTATTCAAACGGTTCGTTGGGATCAAGCCTATTCCACGTTGACTCTATTGACTTCAATACACTGCTAACATTGGCTGTCTTTACATGAGCTATCATGTAATTATACTGCGGCCGACTGTTTAATTGAAATCCATAAGGTTCAATAGGAACATGCAGGTCTTCAAAATGAAAATTTTTAACCACGCCTACTATATCAAAATGGTAGGTCTGTCCCTGCCAGTCTATATATATTTTCTTACCAACTGCTTCCTGTGCCGATTTAAAACCCACGTCGTTGATCAACTGCTCATTTACAATCATGGCTCTGCTGGTATCACCAGGAAAATCTTTGGAAAACAACCTTCCCGCAACGGGCTTAATGCCTAGTGTTTGTAAATAGCTTTCGTCTACAGCATTCATATGAGTACGCTTTGCTTCATTCATTGTCTGACCTTCTTTATACAAAGGCATATCCCTTGGATTTATGATGCCCGGGTAGTATTCAGAAGCGCCAACAGATTGAATGACAGAATTTTTAGTGAGTTCTGTTTTTAATGGAGTATAAATGTTCTTTGCTACACTACTGCGTAAGGGAATAATCACCTGCTGCTCTCTTTCAAACCCAAGGTCTTTCGTCCGCATATATTTCATTTGATTAGAAATAACAACAGACGCAATAATCAGCACTACAGAAATAACGAATTGGACAACCACAAGCGCCTTGCGCAAAGACACGGCGGCAAATGAGTTTTGAAACTTTCCCTTTAAAACTTTTACGGGTTTGAATGAAGACAGGTAAAAGGCGGGATAGCTACCCGCCATCAAGCCGGTGATGACGGCAAGAACAAAAAAGCCGGCTAACAAAAAACTATTTTCCCGTGGGGAAAAAGACAAGTTCTTTGCTGCTACCTGTGCAAATAAAGGCAAGAGAAGTTGTGTAATAACAACGGCAAATACAAAAGCAATCATTGCCATCAGTAAAGACTCGCCAAGGAACTGTTTAATAAGAGAACCTCTGTCTGCACCTAACACTTTGCGAACACCAACTTCAGCGGACCGCCTGGAAGAACGTGCAGTGGAAAGGTTCATAAAATTGATACAGGCAATTAACAAGGTAAAAAACGCTATAGAGGCAAGAATATACAGGTACGTAACACTTCCGCTGGGTGTTACATTGCTCTTGGTACCTGCATAGAGATGAATATCTTTTACCCGTGTTAGAAACTGTTTTTTATAGAAGCCCATTGCCTTCAGATCCTTGCCGGCATATTTGTCAATAAACGCAGGAAATTTAGCCTCCAGTCTTTTTGCATCGCTGCCCGGCTTCAATAAAAAATAAGTATAGAACATATTGTTCGAGGCCAGGTCGGTTCTTCCCCTGATATAATTTTGCATGTCTCCCCCATTTACCGACATAAAGAATCGGGCATCAATATGTGATGGCATCGAATTGGGAATAAATACGCCTGTCACTTTAAAATCATAATCACCGTTGGTAGAACTGCTGATATGAATGACCTTGTTCAACGCCGGTTCCTTACCAAAAAATTTTTTAGCTATGTCTTCTGAAAGTACAAGGGAGTTTGGATTTATTAATGCAGCGGCAGGATTACCTTCTTTAAAATGATAGGTTAGTAATTGAAAGAAATTGGAATCGGCCAAATAGCCCTGCGTTTCATAAAAAGATTTTTTATCTCCAGCTGCGGTCGTGTATTGCAGTAAGGTTTTGTCATCTGCAAAAGCTCGTAAAAGCCTTGTACTTTTTTCGATCTCGGGGAACTCCTGTTGCATAGCCGCTGCCATGGGCGCCGGTGTATTGGCAGTACGGTCATCGGCGTCTCCTTCCCTGACGAAAACAGTTCCGAGTTGATAAAGCCGTTCACTGTTTGCATGATACTTATCATAGCTCAGTTCATTATACAGGTATAGCGAAATCAACAGGCAACAGGTGAAACCAATAGCCAAACCAAAAATATTGATGAATGAAAATGTTTTGTTTTTCATCAGGTTTCGCCAGGCAAGGGTGAAATAATTCTTCAACATATCATTGGTGTTTTTACTTTTATTTCAGAGCCAGGGAAATTCTGCCACTGCTGGCTTTTACTGTAACGGGTATGCCACCTCCATTTAGTTTCCCATCGATTTCATCTTCTTCTATTTTACCACTGAAATTTTCGAGGCGGTCTGTCTTTATTCTTGATGCTTCCAACTTCAGATCAAAGCCTTTTCCTTTAGGAAGTTCGAGGTCAATATTACCTGCCGAGTTACTGATCTTGACATATTTGCCCAGTGCTGCAAATGAAACATCTACATTACCTCCACTGGTGCCTGCTTCCAAACTGCAGGAAAGATTAGATAAATGAACACTGCCACCAGAGGTAAAAGCCGACAATTCACCTTGTATATCTTTTCCGCTAACACTTCCTCCGCTGGTAGTAGCTTTAATATTGCCTTTCAAACCACTTAACTTTAATGAACCGCCTGAGGTAACCAGCTTAAGCGTTCCCTGGGTGTTGCGGGCATCAATGCTCCCTCCGCTGGTAGTCAATTCAATGTCGTCTTTTGAGTCTTCAAGATCAATACTGCCACCAGATGTGCGTCCATTCACCTTGCCGCTCACCTTTTCAACATGTAAGCTTCCGCCACTCGTGGTAAAATCCTGTTTGCCTGATAAATTGGTCAGGCTAATGCTTCCACCGCTGGTATTGAGATCTGTAGACACATTTTGAGGAACAAAAATTCTAAAAGAAATACTCAGTGCATTTTTCCAATCACGGATCTTTTCTTTTGCTTTTGCAGTAGCAACCAGTTTATTGTTAACCACGGACACATTGAGATCATATTTTTCATCGAGTCTTTTTTTGATTTCGTCTTTACTAAGGTTATCCTTGCCATTACCTGGAGAAACATAAACCTCTATCCTGGTGTTAGAGCTGACGCCAGAAACAGATATGCTACCACCAGAAGTTTGGGCTTCTACATTTTTAATGGATTCACTGGTGAGTGATTTGGTCAGGTAAGGCTCTTTCTCAGAATTTGATTGTGCATTTACAAGACCGGTTTGAAGAATCAGCAGGAATAAAAAATACTTTTTCATGATTTAAGTTTATTGATGAATTATTCTGTTCGTAAATTTTTTGCCGGGTTGGTTAAAGCTGCTTTTGCAGAATGAAACATAGCCGTGGCTGAGGCTGTAACTACAATTATAATGGCAGATATTATAAATGGAATTACCGATAGACCTGTATTGTAAGGAAATATGTTGAGCCAGTTATTCATAAAATAATAAGCCACAGGAAATGCAATGACGGTTGCAATCAATGCCAGCCATAAATAGTTTTTAGTGATCATGGAGATCACCTGTACTATACTGGCGCCCATTACCCTGCGTATACTAATTTCCTTTTGTCTTTGTTGTGTGGTAAACGCGGTAAGGCCCAACAATCCAAGACAGGTAATGATGATAGTAAGTATAGAAAATGCTGCAAATATTTTTCCCCGCTTCTGATCTGCTGCGTATTGTGAGTTAAAATCCTCATCCAAAAATTTATACTCAAATGGCAATTGCGGAAAATGTTTTTTCCAGCTACTTTCCACCTGCTTAATGGCAGCCTTAATTCCCCCCGTGTTTATTTTTAATTGAATGATATTTGAGTTAGGGCCGTAAAATAATAGCAACGGGGCAATAGGGTTATACAACGATTTCTGATTAAAGTCTTTTATCACACCTACCACTTCTAAATAATTTCCCGAAGTGTCACGTGGAAATTTTACCCTCTTTCCTATAGGGTTATCCCATCCAAAATGCTTTACCATTGCCTGGTTCACTACAATACTGTGAAGAGTGTCGGCAAGGTTCAAAAAGTTACGGCCTTTCACTACAGGAATACCAAGTGAACCCAGGTAATGTTCATCAATTGCGTAACATTCAACTGCTTTATCAACATAACCATTACTAGTTTCTACGTGAAACAGGTTCAGGTCAATATTGGAGCTTCCCGGGTAAGAATTACCTGTACCCACCTCTTTTATACCAGGCAGCCTGCGAAATTCATTGTTCATAGCAAATATCTTACTGCGTTCGTCCTCCCCGGTGTTGATCGTTACCGTCATTACCTGGTCTTTATTAAAAC
Source organism: Flavisolibacter sp. (assembly GCA_036787395.1). Taxonomy (GTDB): domain Bacteria; phylum Bacteroidota; class Bacteroidia; order Chitinophagales; family Chitinophagaceae; genus Flavisolibacter. The sequence continues at coordinate 4,696 of DAIQPL010000119.1, forward strand.
CAAGGTCTTTCTTCTTCAAATAAGAAAGTTGGGAATACACTACCCAGGTGCATATAAGCATAATCATTGAAATGGAAAACTGCAATACAACCAATGTGCGACGCAGGTTTACATTGCCTGATGCTTTTGAAAGCCCTCCTTTTAATATACTTACCGGTTTGAACGATGAAAGATAAAAAGCAGGATAGCTGCCACCCAGTAAACCAGTAAATAAAATGACGCCAAGTAATAATAAAATGTTGGATGGCTGCAGTACCGTATGAAGTGTGAATGCTTTGCCAGAAACAGAATTAAAAACAGGTAATAACAGAATTACCAGCAAAACGCTTACCAGTACTGCAACAAAAGACGTCACCAATGACTCACTAAGAAATTGGAGCACCAATTGTTTTTTTGTTGAACCCGTTACTTTCCGGATGCCAATTTCTTTTGCCCTTCTTGCCGATCTTGCCGTGGTAAGATTCATGTAATTAATACAGGCAATCAGCAGCATAAAAAATGCAACAGCAGAAAATATCCAGATATATGATATACTTCCCAACTCTTCCGGTTCTTTCTCCAAATTGGAATGCAGGTGAATAGCTGTAACCGGCTGCGCGTCATAATGCATCTTCACATTAAACGGTGCAAAAAGGGAGGCCATGTATTTATCATACATCGGTAATAATTTCTTATTAAAAGCATTTGCATCCGTACCAGGTTTTAGCAGTACATAAGTGAAATAATTAAAATTACCCCAGTTATCCTGGTTGTTGCCCTGGTTACCCTTAAGCAGTGTGGACATAGAGATCAACATATCGAAAAGCAGGTGAGAATTCTTAGGCAGGTCTTCAATCACAGCTGTCACTTTATACACATCATACACTGTCTTTAACGTCTTACCCACCGCAGGTGTATTTTTTCCAAAATATTTTTCAGCAAGCGATTGTGAAATCACAATGCTGGCGGGTTCATTCAATGCAGTAGCGGTATTACCTTCAACAAACTTGTAAGAGAATATTTTGAAAAGCGTACTGTCAGCATAATAAATCTTCGTTTCGTAAAAATTGTTATTGTCTTTCTTAAACAATGTTCTTTCTCTATTAACAAACCTCACATACTCCTCTACTTCCGGGAAGTCTTTTTTTAATGTTGGACCAAGGGGAAATTGTGTCAGCGTCCAGTTGGTATTTTTGTCCCTCTCTTGTATATAAGAATTTATTCTATAAATGCGGACGGCGTTTTGATGATAGCGGTCATAATTCAATTCGTCCTTAATATAAAAAACTAAAAACAGGCTGAACGTAATGCCAATAGTAAGGCCCAGGATATTCAACAGGCTAAACCATCTATCTTTTTTAAAATTGCGTAATGCAATTAATAATAAGTTTTTTATCACGGCTGTATTTTTATTTATTCATACATTATTCTATAGATTGCTATTCTGTTCTTAAATTTTTTACGGGATTTGCCAATGCTGCCTTAATAGCCTGGAAACTAACCGTAACAATAGCTATAGAAATGGCTACAAAAGCAGCTAATACAAAAACCCACCATTTTATCTGGATGCGGTACGCAAAATCCTGCAGCCATTTGTTCATGAACCACCATGCAATTGGAAAGGCTATCAGGGATGCAACCAGTACCAATTTCAAAAAGTCTTTGGATAACATACCTACAATATTGCTTACTGTAGCTCCCAATACTTTTCTGATACCGATTTCTTTTGTTTTTTGCTCTGCCGCATACGCCGCCAATCCAAACAGGCCCAGGCAGGCAATTAAAATAGCCAGTACAGCGAAGGAAATAAAAATTTTGCCTGCTCTTTCTTCAGAACGATACATGTCGTCAAATTCTTCATTTAAAAAAGAATAGGCAAAAGGTTCGTTGGGAGCAATTTTTTTCCAGGTGTTTTTTATATGGCCAAGGGTTTGTGCAACATCACCTCCCTTTACCCGGAAAGAAATGGTGCCCAGGTCTTTTCCAATAGTGAGGCAAAGTGACCCGATGTTTTGCCGTAACGATTCGAAGTTGAAATTCTTTACTACCCCGATTACTGTAAAATCGTGAGTAGCTTTTGTAACAATATCGGTGATCCTTGTTATTTTCCTTCCAATAGGGTTACCGGTAAAGCCAAAAAGTTTTACAGCAGTTTCATTAAGCACCACCGCATTGCTATCGGTTAACAAAGTCTTATTAAAATCACGTCCCTGTAGTACCTCCATTCCCATTGTTTTAATGTAGTCATGATCCACTGTCCAGAATTGCGAGGAAACTGCTTTATCATTTTCTATATGTCCCTCGGGAAAAAGCGATTCGTTATCCCTGCTCGAAGCAACTGGTAAATAACCTGATTTGGTACCAGAAACTATTTCATGATATTTTAAAACTTCCTGCTTAAAAGTTTCTGCCTGCTGGTCCAATACATAAGCGTCTTTAACTAGAATGACCTGTTCTCTGTTAAAGCCAAGCTTTTTGTTTCGAATAAAACCAAGCTGGTTATAAATGATGATTGTTGCAATAATGAGCACTATAGAAATAAAGAACTGGAAAACTACAAGAGAACTACGGAGGTAGCTCCTTTTAAAACCACCGGCAATTGTTCCTTTCAATACCTGGATGGGACGGAAAGCAGAGAGATAAAATGCAGGGTACGACCCTGCCAACAAACCTACAATAATGGCGAATCCAATTAATAAAGGAAGCATGAACGGGTGTTCAGAAAGGGATAAGGTAAGATGTTTAGCGGCCAGCCCATTTAAATATGGCAGTAATAAGAGAGCTATGCCGATTGCAAAAACAAAAGCAATAAGGCTCATCAAAATAGCCTCTGTCAAAAACTGGCTGACCAGGTTTTTTCTCTGTGTGCCTAACACCTTCCTTACGCCTACTTCTTTTGCACGGTTTGCCGAACGTGCCGTAGAGAGGTTCATGAAGTTAACACAGGCAACCAGCAGAATAAATAGGGCAATGACTGAAAAAATATAAACTACCTGCCTATCACTATTTGGCCCTAATTCCGCAATCTTATCAGAGTTGAGATGAATAGCAGTAAGGGGCATCAGAGAGAGATTAATGTAATTACCTGATTTTTTGAAATCCTCGGGGTTAATATGCATCAACTGTTCTGCCTGCGGCCACATGTACTTAGTTAGTACTACATCAAATTTTTTTTGAAACGATTTTGGATCTGCATCTTTTCTTAACAGCAGGTAGGTATTGAAATTAAAACTGAGCCAGATGTTTTGACTTGCCTCTTTTATTCCTGCAAGGGCCACAAAAAAATCAAACTTGAAATGAGAATTGTCGGGGACATCTTTGATAACTCCGGTAATCTTATAATCTGTTTTATTATCAAACCGTAATACCTGGCCTAAAACATTAGTGCCCTTGAAATATTTCCTGGCAATACTTTCGGTTATTACTACTGCGTTTGGTTCTGAAAGAGCTTTTTTAGGATTGCCTGCAACCATGGGCAAGGTGAATACATCAAACAAAGTAGAATCCGTATAAATGATACGTTCTTCTTTGATGTTCTCGTTTCCTTTTTTGACCAGTGAAGGTCCATAGTTGCGAAAACGAACAGCATTTTCAACTTCGGGATAATCTTTGACAAATGTAAAAGCCAATGGATCGGGGCAAACTGCCAGCTTTTGCTCTTCCCCACCAAATTTTATGTCGGCATTTACGCGGTAGATACGGGCTGCTTTGTCGTTATAACCATCATAGCTCAATTCATCAACTACGTATAAAACAATCAGTAAGCAGGTGGCTAATCCTATAGCCAGTCCAACAATATTAATGGCGGAAAAACTTTTATTTTTCCAAAGATTGCGCAAAGCAACTTTTAAATAATTTCTGAACATGGTATGAGGTCTGTTTTACTGTTAGAACTTACAATGCCTGATTTCATAGCACCTCTATTTATTACTCACCATTCTTTATTCTATTCGGTACGTAAACTTTTCACCGGGTTCATTAAGGCTGCTTTTATAGCCTGGAAACCAACAGTTATTAAGGCTACGACCAGGGCCATAAGAGCAGCTCCAATAAAAGCGATCCAGGGAACAGAAATCCTGTAAGAAAAATCCTGCAGCCATTTTTGTAAGCCCCACCACGCAATAGGGAACGCCAGCAGGGAGGCAATGCCAACGAGCAGCACAAAGTCTTTAGACAGCAGGGCCACAATGCCTGTTACATCAGCACCCAATACTTTCCGGATTCCTATTTCTTTTGTGCGACGCACTACAACCAACGTGGCTAAACCAAACAATCCCATACAGGCAATGAAAATAGATAGGCACGAAGCATACGTAACCATACGACCCAGTCGCTGTTCCTGCTCATACGCTGTAGCAAGGGCTTCATCTAAAAAATTATAATCAAAATCTTTGTCGCCTGCTACTGATTTCCATACTCCTTTTAAAAACGTAATTTGTTTTTGCAGGTCACCTCCGCGAAAACGGATAGACACTCTTGGTTCGGGGGAAGAACTATAATTAACATCACTGGAATGCCTGAAAATGCTGTCGGGTTTTAGCGCCAGCACCGCCGGTGTAATAGGATTGTGCAGCGACTCAAAATTGAAATCCTTTACCACACCAATCACCCTCTCCTGGTATTTGCCGGGCAAATGCTGCCCGATAGGTTCTTTCCAGCCATACTGTTTTACCAATGATTCGTTCACCAATATAAAATTGGAGTCTGTAGGATTGTCTTTTGAAAAACTCCTTCCCTGGACTAGCTGTAGGCCCATGGTATTTACAAAATCAGCATCTACCGCATTAAAACGGAATTGACGGAATACATTCTTATCGTCCATGTATCCAAGGCTCATCCATCCATAGTTAGCCATGCTATACAATGATGTAGTAGCACTAACTACTTCAGGATTTTTTTCTATCGCAATTTTAAACCGTTGCGCCAATACGTTTCCATCTTTGCGCTTCATGTTGGTAGGAACAATAATTACATGTTCGCGGTTGTAACCAAGGTCTTTTGTCTGTAAAAAATGAAGCTGGCGGGTAACGCTGAAGGTACCAATGATCAAAACAATTGAAGCGACGAACTGCGCTACAATCAAGCCTTTTCTAAACAATCCCATATTGTTGCCCACTTTTAATCTTCCTTTTAAAACTTCAATGGGCCTGAAATTGGAAAGAATTAAAGCAGGATACATGCCGGCAAAAAGCGCAATCACAGCCATCAATAAAAACGCAAACAAAATGTTGAAACCGGAAAGCGATAGAGTCAACTGCCGGTTGATGATTCCATTGAATGGCTTTTGGAGTATCACAGCCAGGGCCAGCCCAACTGCGGTTGCCATTACCGTAAGCAACAGTGCCTCTCCCCAGAATTGTTTTATTAATTGTTGTCTTTGGGCGCCCAATACTTTTCGTACACCCACCTCCAAGGCACGTGTAGCAGACCGGCCCACAGAAAGCGTTACGAAGTTGATGCATGCAATCAATAAAATAAGAATGCCGATAGTGCCAAGAATGTAGGCGTATTTAGGATCGCTTGGTTTTGAAACATCATCAGGGAGGGTGCTGTTGAAATGAATATCCTTGAGAGGTTGAAGACGGACTATGTACTCACCAGGTTTATAATTTTTTGTCACCAGCGGGTTTAAGATGGCGCTGATTTTCGCGTTTACTTTGGCCACATCAGTTCCCTTCTTTAAAAGAAAATAACTTTCTACCGACACATTTGACCAGGCCTGTGTACGGGTTCGTTCTTCCCAAACATGTACCGCATTGGAAAAAGGAATGAGCATCTCGAACTGGATACTTGATTCCAGGGGCGGGTTTTTAGCTACTGCACTTACGGTGAACAATACTTTTCCCTTGCTTAAGTCCACCTCCAGGTTTTTACCCAGGGCAGCACTATTACCAAAATATTTTTTTGCTATGGCTTCTGTAATAATAACCGAATTGGTTGTAGGAAATGGATTCTTTACATTTCCTTCTTTTAATGCAAAATCAAAGACAGAAAAGAAGTTACTGTCCACCAGTGCTACATCGTCATTGAATGTGGTATTGTTATATTTTACGCCGGTCTCTCCGCCGGATATGCGGCAAGAGGCCTCAGCTTCAGGAATACCAGTTTGCAACACGGGTACCAATGGAATAGGTGTAACGGTATTTTTAAAAATTTCGCCTTCATAATGTTCTTCCAGCCAGGCCCGGTATATTCTATCGCTCTTTGAATGAAAGCGGTCAAAACTCCACTCGCTTTTTACAAACAGCATAATAAGAAGGCAGCAGGCGATCCCAACTCCAAGTCCTAATACATTAATAAATGTATATCCCTTGTGTTTGGATAAATAACGAAAGGCAATTTTTAAATAATTTCTAAACATATAATAGTTTATAGTTTGAAGTCTGTGGTTGCCAGCTTTTGTACTACAGCGAGACTTCCGTTGTGTCACTCACTTGTACGTTCGGAGCAGCGATCAGCATTCAGAAATCAGCCTCTAGAAGTTCGGGCTAACGGCTGAAGGCTGTTAGCTGAAAGCATTGTTGCAGTACAAGAGTGCTGTAGATGTCAGATAATTCGGTAACGTTTTTTTTAATTCGTTTCCCTATAAAAC
>DAIQPL010000381.1:0-3656 GCA_036787395.1 Flavisolibacter sp.
CATGATTGGGCTGGAGAAATGTTTTGCATCAGGGCTGTCGAAGTACATAAGGGGGGATTGTTGGCTAAAAATAGGTTATTCTATTTAATTATGATTATGAATTATAGTTGTAAAACCATGCATTTAACCACTAAAGTGTTTTGCTATGATATTCACTATGTTTTTATGTTTCCGCCGGTTTATACCTTACCGCTAGCCCCATGCGGTAACGTTCGCAAATAACAAAGTCGGTAAAATGACCAGACAATTATAATCCCGAAATGTTCTCCAGGTATAAGGCAAGTGCACTATGATCAAGTTCTCCCTTTCCCTCTTCCAGTATCTTATCCATTTGGGCAGCTACAACTTCAGAGCAGGGCAAAGGCACAGAAAGCTCTTTTCCGGCTTGCAATGCAATTTTCATATCCTTACGATGTAGTCTTATTTTAAAACCAGGTTTAAAATTATGGTCAATTATACGTTGACCGGGGAGGTCGAGAATTCCTGGGCAGGTATTTTAATGAATGGAATATCGAAGGCAAGCAATTGCCAAACTATCATAACAAGGTGTCTTCAATCTTGTATTAAAATTCTCGCCGCCATGTTGAGGCAAAGTGGTTCAACCTTTGAACGAGATGTTCTTTGGATGGATTGGCACTCTTATAGATAAGTTTGACAAACAATGGATGCTTGTATATGATAAAACAAACTAGCCGTTGAATAAGTTAAGACACTAATTTTCAAATGGAGAAATGAACATGAGTTGAAAAGAATGACTTTATAGTTATCTGGGTTTCATACTTCTGCCTGCAGTATATATTGCCTGCGCTTACCTTTTTATACTTTAGTAGTGAAAGAAAATAAGATTGTTCGTCGGGACTAATAGTAATGACTTCATTAACATGCGCGAGAATAACTTCATTTGCAGCATCTCTTCCAATAGTAGTTTCTTTTGACATAATGTGAACTACAAAGCTGCTAAAAAAATATGGCAACAATGAAATTCGTTAAGACATAAAATGTCTAGACTTTGTTAGCAGAGTAAAACGTCACATTTTCGAGTCCATATTGCTTAATAACGTCGGCAGGTACTCCTTCCCATTTATTTGGACGATTACCCACATAGCCAAGATCTTCTATACCCATTTTACTGGTAAAAAAACCGGTAGCAGTAAGATTTCTCATCCGGTCAAAAAATGCAACCCCTTGTTTCATCCCCGGTTTTGCTTTAGCCGGGTATGCAATTTCGTTTACCATTTCTATTTGCTGTTGTGCACCACAACCGGTAAAAGATTGATTATACCGCTTGAAGCATTGCATATCTAACCAGCGCAAACCTCCTCTCATAGGTAGTTGAAGTTCTGGTTTGTCCTTTACAATGAATTCGATAAACTCCGGCACTTTAGCATCCGAGGCACTGCCAGAACGTTCATCTTTTGGAATAATGATATCGCCCAACACTGTTATGGTAGTCATTTCGTGAGGAGTGAAAAAAGTCTCAGCATTTAATTTCTTTTCTATTTCTGCTTCTACCGGCTGCCTGTGTGCATCGGCCTCCTTATCAACAATTGCCTCTTTACTTTTGACCTTTGTTTTTGGTTTACAAGCATCTAACAACACACTTGCTGAAAGCGTAGTAATACCAATTGCCTTTAATGATTCGCGCCTGTTCATAAAAGTTATTTCAAATAAGGTTAAACGTTTTGTTTTCTTTTTTGATCGAGTATATATTCTGCTGTTCTCATAGATAAAGCAAGAATAGTCCATGTGGCATTCTTGTCTGATTGTTGCACCGTAGGCGCCCCGTCTACTACAAACAGGTTTTTGCAGTCATGTGCCTGGCACCATTTATTCAGCACTGATTTTTGTTTTTCATTACCCATTCTTGCAGTACCAACTTCATGAATGATGCGGCCCGGTGCTTCCAGTCCCCACATATCTTCGGGACCATGTTCGGCCGAAGTAGGAATAGCTCCCATTTCGTGAATGATACGGCTAAAAGTTTGCTGCATGTGCTTTGCCTGGTTAATTTCATCGTTGGTCCACTTATAATGAAATTGTAGCACTGGGATACCATACTTATCAACCACATTAGGATCGATTTCACAATAGTTATCAATTCTTGCCATCCCTACTCCCCTTCCCGCCATACCAAACGTAGTTCCATAAAAACGCCGGTAATCATCTTTAAGAGACGCACCATATCCACCACCTTCCTTCTTTTTTCCATCACGTCCGGCAATAGTGCCATTTAACTTTGGTACAAAACCACCAAAGCCATAACCTGGCATTCCCATACCCCCACCAAATTCTATATGATATCCTCTTGGGAAATCCAATTTTTTATTGTCCTGCATCCACGGACCATAAATATTAATGCTGCCTGCCGCATCTTCGTTAAAACGTTTTCGATCCATTAATTGCGGCAACATGCCACCCCTGGAGGAACCGGTAGAATCCTGCAAATATTTACCCACCAATCCACTACTGTTTGCAACACCATTAGGATAAACCTGCGATTTTGAGTTCAACATGATTCTTGCCGTTTCGCAAGAGCTGGCGCCAAGTACCACTGTCTTTGCCTTTACCTGGTATTCCTGCAAACTTTCTTTATCGACGTAAGAAACTCCGGTAGCTAATCCATTTTTGTCCGTCAACACTTCACGCACCATAGCATTGGAAACAAGCTCCATGTTACCGGTTTTTAAAGCTGGAATCACCAGGCAGGAAGAAGACGAAAAATCAGCATACACCTTACAGCTACGACCACACTGGTTACAAAAAAAACAAGATCCCCTGTCTTTGTTGCCTGGAAGTGGTTGTGTTAATACAGAACCCCTGCCTGGAATAACTTTAACTCCTGCAGCCGCTGCTCCTTTCATAATAAATAGTTCTGGCAATCGAGGCTTTGGGGGTGTGAGAAAGATACCATCAGGCTCATTTTCCAAACCTTCTGCAGTACCATATAAACCGATTAATCGGTCCACTTTATCATAATATGGTTTCACTTCGTCATAAGTTATGGGCCAACGTTCACTCACACCATCATCAGGTTGAAAATCTTTTGGTCCAAAACGAAGAGAAATTCTTCCCCAGTGATTTGTTCGGCCACCAGTCATTCTGGAACGAAACCATTCAAACTCTGTATCGTCTTTACGGGTATATGGCTCTCCATCGATTTCCCAACCTCCAAAAGCAGCATCAAAATCACCACCTGCTCTTTCTTTCGTAGCGGCTCCTCTTCGGGGAGATTCGTAGGTGAACTTTAATTGGGCGGAATGTTTTGCCGGATCAAAGTAGGGACCGGCTTCCAGCATAAGAACCTTCACGCCTGCATTAGCCAGCACATAAGCCGCCATTCCGCCACCAGCTCCTGAACCTACAATAACTACGTCGTAAACTGTTGACGACTCCTTTATTTGTATATCACCCATAGATCGTGTATAAATGTATTAGTAAGTAAACCTATTCTTTACTGTTATTCAAACGTGATTAATGACCTACGGTACACCGCAGTTAGTTTACAAAAAGTACGATGAACAGGCAAATTAAGATTTATAAGCGTCACTATTAATAATGCCTGCACAAATCTTATTTAAGCACGCGATGATCTTTTATTCAGTCCAAATATTTTTTATAGGTGGGCCGGTAACCAAGTAAGTAAGCAAAAGGTGTCA
>DAIQPL010000120.1:0-11136 GCA_036787395.1 Flavisolibacter sp.
ATAGATAATAAACATGTAATAAGCGTTAAAAATTCATTCGGTGTTACTATTCAAAATGCTGTTTATTATACCGACGAGTGGGGCAAGGCCCCGGTTGAATTACCCAAACTTAATCACGTGGCTGGTGACGCTATTGTAAGCTTCTTGAATAAGTGAGGAAGTAAGTAAAGAAATGTGTACCAGGCTACAGTTTCTTTTATATTGCTTTACTTGCAGCTTATGGCGCTATAGGTGCCATGGCACCCTTGTGCTGCTGGTAAGTCTATTCAACAATTGTAATCCGGGTTGTGTAACAGGTTCTTTAATTGTCGCGTTGCCATCCGCGTTTACCAAATAGAACAAAGTGCGCTTAAGTATTGTCTTCCAGGCAAAGCGTTTCTGTCACTCATCACGATAAAACCTGTTGTGTTTTGCGCCAACCTATAATTTTGATAAATCATATAGATAGTTTTAACAATGGACAAGTTGAATAATATTGAACAGGTAACCTATGCTATTTTACAAACAAGCCGGTTCTTCACTCAGCGGGTTGAAAAACAGGTGAACGTTGCTATGACACTCCGGAATTGGATGATTGGTTATTATATAGTTGAATATGAGCAGGGCGGTGAAGACCGGGCTGCTTATGGAAATAAAATTCTGGAAACCATTGCAAGCGGGTTAAAACAAAAGGGTCTTAAAGGAATGGGCGAAACGAACCTGAAATTATTTCGCCAGTTTTATTCCACCTACCCACAGATTCGTCAGACACTGTCCGACAATTTCAGTTCTTTTAATTTCCCTGACAAAATAAGTCAGATGGTGTCTGGCGAATCTAAAGAGCTTAACAAAAAGGAGGCTCCTCTAACCGCACAGTTAGTAAATAACCTTAGCTTTTCTCATTTCATAGAATTATTTAAAGCAGATAGTGATTTAAAACGCAGATTTTATGAACTGGAGTGTATTAAAAACAACTGGGGCGTACGGGAACTAAAAAGAGCCATGAACAGTCTGTTATTTGAACGTACCGGTTTAAGTAAGAATAAAAAAAGCCTGATTGTTGAAAAAGAGAGTAAGGAAGCAGAAATAAAACCTGAAGATGTATTTCGCAACCCTTATATACTGGAGTTTTTGAACCTCGAAGAAAGAGCTGTTTATTCCGAATCCGACCTTGAACAATCGATCATTGATCATCTTCAACATTTTTTATTGGAATTAGGACGCGGCTTTTGTTTCGAAGCCAGGCAAAAGCGTATAACATTTGACAATACGCATTATCGTATTGACCTTGTGTTTTATCACCGCATTTTAAAATGCCATGTACTTATTGATTTAAAGATTGGAGAGTTTACGCATGCTGATGCAGGGCAGATGAATGTTTACCTGAATTATTACAAAGAGAACGAAATTCAAAAAGGGGACAACCCGCCGGTAGGCATCATTTTGTGCGCAGGAAAAAATGAAAGCCTGGTGAAGTACGCCACAACTGGGTTAACACAAAAGGTATTTGTTTCGAAATATATGATCAACCTGCCAAGCGAAAAAGAACTGGAAAACATCATTAAAGAAGAACAGCAAAAACTTTTATAGACAATTCAAAAGATCAACCCGGTTCAAATGATTTCAAATCAAAATATGAATTTCCTGAGGGTATACAGGATCACCAAACAACAAGAAAACAATTTTGTATTACGGGATATAAGCTTCATCCAACAACAATTCCAAAAAATTGCTATTGCAGGAGAAACCGGCTCGGGTAAAACAACACTGTTGAAAATTATAGGAGGATTTACACAGCCAGACGAGGGCCAGGTTGTCTTTAAAAATAAAAAAATAAAAGGACCTGAAGAACAATTGATACCGCGGCATCCGGACATAGCCTACCTGTCACAGCATTTTGAATTACGAAATAATTATAGGGTAGAAGAAATTTTGAACATGACTTTACAACTATCAGATGAACAGGCAGAGACAATATTTAAAGTATGCAGGATCAACCACCTGTTAAAAAGAAAAACTGACCAGTTATCCGGAGGAGAGAAGCAGCGGGTTGCGTTGGCCGGGCTACTCATTTCTTCTCCTGAACTTTTGCTACTGGATGAACCCTTCTCCAATCTTGACATGTATCACAAGTCTGTTTTGAAATCAGTAATACAAGACATCGGTGAAAAATTGAGGATCACCTGCATCCTGGTTTCGCATGATCCTTTGGACATTCTTTCATGGGCCGGGCAGATCTTAGTTTTAAAAGACGGGCAAATAATTCAGAAAGGAACACCCCGGCAAGTGTACCGGCAACCAGTCAATGAATACACAGCTGGGCTGTTTGGAACTTACAACTTAATTACACGGGAGAAAGCTAAAGCTTTTTCCACTCTGCCCGAAGTGAATATCGATGGAAAGAGTATGCTTATTCGTCCAGAAGATTTTAAAATAGTCAAGGAGGGAAGTGGAACACTTAAGGGAAGCGTAAATAAGGTTAATTATTTTGGCAGTTATTGCGAGGTTGAAGTTCTGCTTTCAGAAAATAATATCACGGTTAAAACAGACGAGCGGGGTTATTCAAAAGGCGATACGGTGTATGTTTCATTACCTGGTGATAATGTTTGGTACATTTAAAAATTTGGTAAGCTTGTAGGCAATTTCTTACAACCAGGGGCATTCCTTTGAAGAAAGATAGATCTGCTTTACAGGCGCTTTTTTATTGCCTTCAGGATTAACGATAACAGCTATGGCTTTTATCAGGACCTTTTCTCCTAAAGCTTTTTGTGGGTTTTTACCGGTGTCAAGGGCAGTCTGTGAAAAACTATTAAAATAGACAATACAACATATAAAGGAGAGCAGCTTTTTCATAAGATTAGGATCAGGCGACAAGATAAAAACGGATGTTTATAACTGCAAAGGAATAATGCTAAAATGTTGTAAATAGGTAGAAGTTATTAGTCATTTCCCGCGAAATAGGTAGAAAGCTAAACATCCCAGTTAATTCCAGGAGATACAAAAGATTTTGTGCAGAAAACGTTTTCGGAAACTGAGATGCAATAAAAATCCTTACCTTAAAAAATTAATTGCATAATCCACCTTTTTTAGTATAAACTACATTTTCTAACAAAAAGCTATATGAAGAAAAACCTGCTTTTTTTTGTACCGCTATGCATTAGTTTAATGGGCAGCGCTCAAACTTCAGGGAACTGGAAAAACCTCTTTAACGGCAAAGACCTCACTGGCTGGAAACAACTGAATGGGAAAGCCAAATACACCCTTCAAAATGGTGAAATTGTAGGCACCACTGTCTTCAATGAACCCAACTCTTTTTTGGTAACGGAAAAAGATTATGGTGATTTTATTTTTGAATTTGAATTCAAGGTAGACAGTACCATGAATTCAGGTGTACAGTTTCGAAGTGAAAGCAAGGCCGATTTTAAAAACGGAAGAGTCCACGGTTACCAGTACGAGATCGATCCTTCCAGGCGCGGATGGACAGGCGGCGTTTATGATGAAGCAAGAAGGGACTGGCTTTATCCGTTAGATCTGAATCCTTCTGCTAAAACAGCTTTCAAACAGGGACAGTGGAACAAGGCAAGAATAGAATGTATTGGAAGCAATATCAGGACGTGGATAAATGGTATACCCGCTGCTTATGTAGTTGATGATATGACGCCAAAAGGTTTTATTGCCCTGCAGGTTCATGCTATTGGTAAAAAAGAAGATGAGGGAAGGCAGATTCGCTGGCGTAATCTTCGTATTCAAACGGAAAATATCAAGCCCTCTCCTTATAATAATTTGTTTGTGGTAAATCTTATTCCCAACACTTTATCAGAGGCCGAAAAAAAGAATGGTGTGTCCTTGTTGTGGGATACAAAAACAACAAATGGATGGAGAGGCGCTTACAAAGATAAATTCCCTGACAAAGGTTGGGAAATAAAAGACGGCGTACTCAGTGTCTTAAACTCTGGTGGTGCCGAATCTACAAACGGAGGTGATATTATTACCGACAAAGAATATGGCGCATTTATTCTGCAGTTCGATTTTAAATTGTCAGAAGGCGCCAATAGCGGCGTCAAATATTTTGTTACCGAAACAGAAGCAAATAGCGGTTCTGCTATTGGACTTGAATACCAGGTATTGGACGATGCCAAACATCCTGATGCAAAGATGGGCGTTGTAGGTAATCGCACACTGGCTTCTTTATATGATCTTATTCCATCTTTGCCGGAAAAAAGGGCAAGAAAACCAATAGGTGAATGGAACCGCGGAATGATTGTTGTTTATCCTGATAACCGTGTTGAACACTGGTTAAACGGATGGAAGGTGCTGGAATACCAGCGTGGCGCTCCCTATTATCATGCATTAGTAGCAAGAAGCAAATATGAGAAATGGCCGGACTTTGGCCTGGCACCAAAAGGTCATATTCTTATCCAGGATCATGGTAATTTAGTTTCATACAGGAGTATCAAAATACAGGAACTGAAATAATTATAAGATTAATTCCAGATATAGAGTCGAAGTTGAATTGTAAACTTAACTGGAACCTTAAACATTAAACCTTAAACTTTCTATATGTCAACTAACAGGAGAGATTTCATCAAACAATCTTCAAAAGCTACCGCTGCTGTTTATCTTGGATCGCTTGGGTTCACCCCTAAAAGCTATGCCCGTATTATTGGCGCCAACGACCGTGTAAGAGTAGGCGTTGTAGGTTTTTCCGACCGTCATAGAAGTTCACACATTCCCAGCTTTATGAATCATTACAAAGAACTCAACTTTGATGTGGTGGCTGTGTCCGATATATGGAACAGAAGAAGGGAAGAGGGGGTAGCTATATGGAAAGAAAAAATGGGTCATGATATTGTTGGTTGCCGTAACAATGAAGAGTTATATGACAAAAAACTGGCTGATGCCGTGTTTATCAGTACAGCCGATTTTCAACACGCCTTGCATACAATAGAAGCAGTGAAAGCAGGCTGTGACGCTTATGTAGAAAAGCCCTTTGCAGAATCCATGGAAGATAATCGTGCAGCCTTAAAGGCAGTTAAAGCAACTGATCGTATTGTGCAAATTGGTTCGCAAAGAAGAAGCGGATCTAATTACCATGCTGCGAACGAATTTATTAAATCAGGAAAATTCGGACCTATTACCATGGTGGAACTGACATGGAATGTAAACCAGCCCGGTCGTTGGCGCAGGCCTGCTTTAGTGGCGCAATTAAAACAAGAGGACACAGACTGGAACCGTTACTTAATGAACCGTCCTAAAGAAGCCTGGGACCCAAGGAAGTACCTGGAGTATCGTTTATTCTGGCCTTACTCTTCGGGATTGCCCGGCCAATGGATGTCGCACCAAATAGATACAGTGCATTGGTTTGCGGGATTACAACATCCACGTAGCGTAGTTGCTAATGGAGGTATTTATGTTTGGAAGGACGGAAGGCGCAACTGGGATACCATCACGGCTGTTTTTGATTACGGCCCTACCAATGATCCATCAACAGGTTTTCAGGTTATGTTCGGCTCGCGCATGCATAATGGAGATGAGAAACCAGCTGAAATTTATTATTCTAATGGTGGGGAATTAAATCTCAATACCAATAAAGTATCTCCACGCGGTGGCCTTACCAAACGCTTTGCAGACGATATGAAAATGCAGCCGAACCTGTTGCCTGAGTTAAGCCTTGCCAATGAAGAGCAGGTAGTAGCATCTGCTAACACAGGTGGAGACAGACTGACGTCAAATCACGTACGCAACTGGATGGAATGTGTTCGCAGCCGTAAGCAACCTAACGCTCCCGTAGAAGCAGGATACTATCATTCTATTGCAAACATAATGACGACCGCTGCCGCACATACCGGGCTCAAAGCCACCTTCGATGAAAAAACACAAGAGGTGATGGCTGGCCCTAAAGTTTTTAAGTATATATAGTTAACATGAAACAACCTATTATTCTTAGTGCATTTATCCTGTCAGTTTTTGTTTCAATTGCCCAGAAGAAGACAAATGGTTTTGAGATGATTGAGAGGAAAGAAGCAAAACAAATTGATGTGCTTTATGGCGGTAAATTGTTGACGGCATATTGTTATTACGATTCAATACGGAAACCTTTTCTTTTTCCCATTAATACGGTTGATGGTATTACCGTTACCCGGGGTTACCCGCTTCAGCCACGGACGGGAGAAAGAACAGACCATCCACATCATACTGGATTATGGATGAACTATGAGTCGGTGAATGGCCTCGATTTCTGGAACAACTCAACGGCCATAGCACCAGAAAAAAGAGGGGGGTATGGGACCGTTCGTCATGATCAATTTATTTCAAAAAAAACAGAAGGCAATAAGGCAACACTTACTATCACTGCTAGTTGGCTACATCCTGATGGACATATACTGATGAAAGAAAAAACAACCTATGTATTTACAGTAAAAGGTAAAGAATTTTTTATTGATCGTACATCCACTTTAACAGCTGCCAATGAAGAAGTTATTTTCAAAGATGTGAAGGACGGGTTCTTTGCTATCCGGGTAGCGAGAGAGTTGGAAATGCCGTCTAAAGAAGCCGGTATTTTTGTAGACGCAAGTGGTAATAAAACTTCAGTACCACAAATGAATAACGAAGGGGTAACAGGAATGTATTACAACGATAAAGGCATTAAGGGCGACAGTGTATGGAGCACAAAAGGAAGATGGTGTGTGTTAAAAGGAAAAAAAGAAGGAAAAGAAATTACCATTGGCATTTTGGATCATCCTGCTAATGTAGGTTATCCTGCTTACTGGCATGCACGGGGTTATGGATTGTTTGCTATTAATCCATTAGGAAGAAAAGTATTTAGCAATGGAAAAGAAGAGTTGAATTTTTCATTGAAGCCGGGTGCTGCTGTAACGTTCCGGTATAAAGTACTGATTGCTTCAGGCGAAGATATATCTGCTGCTAAAATGAATACACTGGCAGATGCGTTTGCAAAAGAAAAATAAGAATAACAAGAGTTGTATTTAATCAGGCAAGCGGCATCAACGTCCTAAAGAGATGGAGTTTTAATCGCTCCGTCCCGATCTAATTGGAAGCAGGAAGAATGTTTTTCAGCTGGCAACCGCTCAGGTATCAAATAAATACAATGAATATTCATCGTCCATCTTGTATTGCAACAATCAAAACAAAAGCACTCTTTTTTTCATTAATTGTTTGTAGCTGTGTATTTGCTCAAACAAATACTGGTAATCAATCCAGGGCGGATCGTTCGCAAATAGCGGCGGAGATGGAGAACTCAATTCAAAGCGAACTTTTAAACAAGTGGTATCCTCAATGTGTAGACAGTAATTATGGTGGCTTTTTAACCACGTTTACCTACGATTTTAAGCCAACTGGTTCGCAGGATAAATTTATTGTTACCCAGGCCCGACATACCTGGACAACCGCCAAAGCTTCTCAATTGTATACGGGCGTTTCTTATTACATCAGGTGCTCCAGAAATGGTTTTTATTTTTTAAGAGATGTAATGTGGGACAAATTATACGGTGGGTTTTATAACCTGGTTGACAGGCAGGGAAAGGATAAGAGCAATCCTCTTTCGCCAAAAGAAGCGTATGGAAATGCATTTGCTATTTATGCCCTAGCGGCCTATTACAATGCTTCCCACGACACGGCGGCACTTAGCCTGGCTAAGAAAGCATTTATGTGGCTTGAAAAAGGTAGTCATGATGCTGTTTACAAAGGTTATTATCAGCACCTGAAAAGAGATGGAACACCAATAGCAAGAGATCAAACGATTCCCTCCAATTCTAATATTGGATATAAGGACCAGAATTCTTCTATTCATTTGTTGGAAGCATTTACAGAATTATATAGTGTGTGGCCTGATGCTCTTGTACGCAAACGACTCGAGGAATTGCTCTACCTGATAAGAGATACAATAACCACAGCAAAAGGCTACATGACACTTTTTTTCAAACCTGACTGGACACCTGTCTCATTCAGCGATTCATCTGAAGCAGTCATATTGAAACATAAAAACCTGGATCACGTTTCATTTGGACATGATGTAGAAACCGCTTACCTGATGCTTGAAGCTTCTCATGCACTTGGCTTAACTAATGATATTAAGACATTAACGATTGGCAAAAAAATGGTAGACCATGCATTAAGGAATGGGTGGGATACTGCCTTGGGTGGCTTCTATGATGAAGGTTATTATTTCAAAAATAAACCCACAATTTCAATTCTTTTGGAAAGCAAAAACTGGTGGGCGCAGGCAGAAGGGTTAAATACACTATTGGTAATGGCTGACCATTTTCCCACCGATACCATGCAGTATTATTCCAGGTTTAAGGAGTTGTGGAAATATGCACAAACTTATTTAATCGATCACGTTCACGGCGACTGGTATGAAGAAGGACTAGACAAAGAGCCGCAAAGAAAAACTGCTTTGAAGGGACATATCTGGAAAGCAACTTATCATCAGTTCAGGGCACTGTCAAATTGTGTGAAAAGATTAAGGACCGCCCATTGATATTTCTTAAGTAAAGAAAGAAGAAAAAGAAAACTTTGATTTCTGATTAGGCCAGCATAATTAGAATATAGTGAAGGTTTATTAGCCAGACGAGATTAGCATTACCCGTTGGTTTAATCCATAGCCTAACGCCATTCCTACCGGAAATAAAACGAGAACCATTGGGAAGATGGGTTCATAAGGCCGTTTCACCTAATATTATTTTTACATCTGCCGCTGTTTACAATAATTAAGTATAATGTGGATAAATGATTTTTTAGGCATCAAGACCTATGATACAACCTTCAAAACCCGGTGTTAATAATTTCCAACCCATAGCGTAGTGTTAATAGTACACAAAAAATTTTTAAATTTAGTGTACAAGCCAGCATCCAAAACTATCCATGCAAAGAGTAACACTTAAGTTTCCAGAACTTAGCGAATTGTCAAGCTATGCCAAAGTTCTTTCAGTTGGGTACTTAATCAATACTTGCAACCTCACTCTAACAGGAAAGCTTAAAGAAGAAGAAGTACAATTAGCCGTTTTTCGGTATAAAGCTGTACTTATAGATACAACGGATAAAGTATTTAGTTATTAATAGGAAGTAGTGTTTGGACTCTTTTTGAAACTTCTTTCACCTTTCTTACAAAAATCTTTTAAGCTTAGCGCTGTTTTTGTTTAATGATATTTATCGTTGCGCTGACGGTCTTGCAGGTACAACTGTAAAAAAAGTTTTTGTTCCGTGCGGGTTAGGTGAAGGGTGGGTATCTCGTTTAAGTACCGGTCGTTGTGGTAGATGTGGTGCTCCATTCCTACGCGTAAATTTTTAAAAAGTTTAATAGTTACTGTTGGTTTTAAAATTCCTACCAGGCTATTCCCCGGAATCCCGTTATAGGTATGGATCCAGTAATAAAAACCGGTAAATCCCAGTGTAGCCCAGCCGCCGAGGTTTAGGGTTTCTTCAACCTTGGCTTGCAAACCTCCGCCAAAATTATAATGACGGAACTCAGATGTATCAGGGCCAAATTGTGTGTTATTGCCTGCAAGGGGTACAAGAGCCAAATGGAGGTTGGAAAAAATGGTGGATTTTTTTGTAATTGGAATCTTTGAAATGAGCCCTCCGCCAAAACCAATAGAAGCCACTTCAAAAATGGCATTCCGCCAGTAATCGTAGTGTTGGAAAAGACCTCCCAAAAGCCTGTTTTCTTTTATAGTTTTTCCTGCAAGGAAACCGTATCCGTTCACGTGATCTATAACATGTTTATCATCGCCATACCCAAGTTCCACACGCATCCTGAAAACATCAAATGGTTTACGATGCCTCTGTTCAAAAGGATCACCATAATCAAGCTGCAGATTTAGTAGTGCGTTAGTAGAACCGGTGCCAAACTTATTATCCTTACCCCTTTGATCATTTACCTTATGGATGCCAGAGGAAATTGTAATATTCAGCGGTTCTTTTTGATACACTTCCCTGGGCGTAACACGAAACATATATCCCTGGGTAAGACGATTAAGAGCCCTCGACGGGTTTAGGATTCCGGACACTAATTCACGCATCACTCTTTCACCGCCTCTTTTACGGTCGTCAAGGATATTCGAGCTAAGCCGGTAAAATACCTCTCCAAGAAACATTCCGCTGATTGGTGTATTGATCCAATCATTCCAGGATGGTTTTGTGTTTTCACCAAAATACTCCCAGATAAGGCTGCCTTGGATAGCAAACGGCAACGAACCCCAAAAAGAATAACCATTGGATCGGGCCACATTAAAATATAGATTACCAGCATAAGGATGTCCATAAAAATTAACGCCAAAGCCATCAACGTCCCACTCGGGCGTACTTTTGAGATTTTTTCTCCAGTCATTGATGCCTTTACTGGTCCAGTCGGCTTTCATTACATACCGGGCCAGCGCCCAGTTAAACGCATCGGCAGCCACTACTCGCAATGATGGTGTAAGCCAGTGAAATTTATAATTGTAAAGGGTGTCGTCATTCAAAAGATCCCCGTATTTATTTCGGGAACGATTTTGTAAAACGGTATCATTAGCTGAGTGATTCTTATCTGCTTTTAAAAGTGTAGAGTCGTGTGATAAAGCGGGCACGGTGTCAAGCGTTTGCGCAAACACCACCATTGGGCACACAGTTAATAAGAGAAGCAATGCTTTCATATGAGCAAGTTGGGTAATAGATCCTTATAGTGGCTCTGCATTAAGCATGCCACAAAATTTTTTAGATAAATCTGAAGACGCTGGTTGCACACTTGCTTCCGTATAACTTATACTCTAACTGTTTCTTTGTACTTCTATTTTGGGTTTGATATAATTTAATAAGACAGGATGATAGACCTAAGCGTGTTGCACTCAGTTTTTGCCTGGAGAGTCATTCTCTCATCATGGACGAGGTACGTATATTTATGAGATAAAACTTTCTTCTATGGCTGGAATTCAAAAAACAAAGCATGTCACACCTGGCGAATGGAGAACCGTGGAGAGTGGTTGGAATGTTCAGTTCTGGATGACTTTTTTTATGCCAAAGGGTGCTAAGATCAAAGTAAGAAATGGTGGTGGGTGGCCCGCCGGGTGGGACAGTCAAAAGCAGACTCTCGATGGCATTAACGTTAAAGTGATTAAGGTCACCCGTTCAAGTCTTGTCTACTCCCGTGTGCAGGTATAT
>DAIQPL010000382.1:0-3634 GCA_036787395.1 Flavisolibacter sp.
ACTTTAACCGGCACCAGCGAATAACCGGAAGAAGTAATTACTTCATCGGCCTTATCTTTTGCTTCGGTCCATTTTTCATTAGTGAGATAAATATCAGCCAGCATTGTTTTCGCTGCCCACTTGGTTGGTTTGCCAGCCAGGGCTGGTTTTGATGGAAGATTAGTTTCAGCAAATTGCAGGTCTTGTATAATGAAAGCATTTACTTCTGCTACAGTTGCTCTTTTGCCACCGTTTTGCTCCGGGCTTTCTGTAGGTTCAGACCGGATGGGGACGCCGCCCCAGCTCCATACCAGGTTACGGTAACACCAGGCTCGTAAGAAATGCGCTTCAGCCAGCAAGGCATTCTTATTTGCTTCCGGCATACTAATAGGCGGTATATATTTCAGGGCCATGTTGGCAAAGTTTATAGCCCGGTAAAATGAACGCCAGGTGCCATCTGTCCTTGAAATAGATGAACTGTTCATGACATACAGGGACAAAGGCAGATAAATACCAGTACCGGAGGAATAATCTTCCATGCCAGTAAACTGGCCACCATACTCGGTTGATCCATACTGGCCCCTTATTGGGTTGTAAATAGCATTGATAGCTGCATTAGCATCCGATTCGGTCTTGTAAAAATTGGTAATGGCTAAACGGTCAGTAGGATTCTCTTCCAGTGCCTTTTTACAGGAAAGCACTGATAGGCTTATCACTACTGCCATTATTATTTTGAGTTCGATTATAATCTTTTTCATGTCTGAAATTTTTAAAGACATCAAATTTTTTAAAGCGTTAAACGGGCTCCGAAGGTGTACATTTTTACATTGGGATAGCCCGCATTATCAATACCATTTGAAATAGAGTTGCCAGATGGCAGCGTAGTTTGAGAGTTTGAATTACTCAGGTTAGAGATTGCGGTGCCCCTGGTATTCACTTCCGGATCATACCATGAATACTTGGTTGAAGTCCACAGGTTTTGCCCGCTGACATAAAGCTGTAAACCCTTTACCCATTTGGCGCCTAGCAGCGAAACAGGAAAGTTATACGCCAACTGTATGTTTTTTAACCTAAGGAAAGAGCCGTCCTCAACAAACCTATCCGATTCCTTGAAAAGTGTTTTGGCACTGATCTTTGGATATTTTGCATTGGGATCTGGTTTACTTGCAGACCAGTGATTGTTGTACACTTCTTTCAACTGGTTCTCACCAAAATAAAAACTATTACCTACTGCTGTTGCATTTACATTAAAAATGTCTGCTCCTTCAACACCCTGGAAAAGCGCGTTCAACTCGAAATTTTTGTAACCCATGGTGGATCCAAAATTGTAAAAGAAGTCTGGATTAGGGTCGCCGATGATGGTTCTATCAGCATTTGTGATCCCTGCCACCCCATCCAAGTCTTTGAATTTAATAGCGCCGTTAGCATCCAGGCCATCTTCCAGGTAGCCGTAGAAAACACCAACGGGCTCACCCACCCGCACAAGGTTAACCGGCACAGCAAGTGGTTGTGGTATCGTTGCACCAAAAACATCACTGCCACCGCTTAACTCCAATACCTTGCTCTTGTTTTTTGAAATGTTGGCGTTCACGTCCCATCTAAATGCGTTATTCAACAACTTAGCATTCAAACCAAGCTCTATACCTTTATTCTCTATCTTTCCAATATTCTTCACTACACTGCTAAATCCCGATGAAAATGGAAGCGGGGAGTTTGCTAAAAGATCTTTGGTTTTTTTGTAGTAGTAATCAAAAGTTATAGATAACCGGTTTTGAATCAAGCCCAGGTCAAATCCAGCATCAATTTGTGACGTTGTCTCCCATTTTAGATCCGGGTTTGCAAGGTTCGGTGAACTGGGCGCATATCCAATATACAATTGGTCATTAAAAGCTGTTCTGAAGGCGATTAGCGTATTCAATGTCTGGTAAGGATCAACAGCTGTGCTGCCGGTAATACCCCATGAAACCCTGAATTTTAGATCCGAAATAGATCGAATGTTTTTTACAAAATCTTCATTGCCCGCTCTCCAGGCAAATGCGGCAGAAGGGAAGTATCCCCACTTATTTCCATTACCAAACCTGGAAGATCCATCAGCCCTTATGCTGGCCGTAAGCAGGTAGGTATTCTTAAACGAATAATTTATTCTGGCCAGGTAAGAAATAAGGGTCCATTTTGATGCTGCACTTAATGGCGCACCAGGAACACTACCGGATGAAAGGTTATCTGTGCCTAATTGATCCAGGGGGAAACCGGTTACATTACCTGTTCCAAAATTTTTGGCATTAAATTGTTGATAGGTAAAGCCACCTAAAAGATTGATGTTTTGGTTTTGAGCCACTTGCTTTGAATAGCTTACCGTGTTTTCATTAAGAACATTCGTCCAGTCTAAAGCCGTCACGTTTGCCAGGCCGGTTGGTGTGTTATCAAGCACTCTGGAAGAATAAATATCTTCCCGGGATGATGTGCTCTCCACCCCAAAGGAAGATTTTAAAACGAGGCTTTTGATTGGTTCGTACATAAGAGCCGTTCCAGCAAGCACATATCTTGTTTTGGCATTTTGTTTTCTTTCCAGCGCCATGGCCAATGGATTTCTTAGCTCGTTAGGGCTGAAAGGATAAATCCTCACCGGGCTATAATTACCATTCGCATCAAAAGGAGCGACGGTAGGAGGCGCTACTAATACCGCCGATAATACAGTACCACCTTTTTGTCCATTTACATCTATTTGCGATAGATCAGCATTGGTTAATGTAGTATTAAAAGATATAGTGAACTTGTCACTGATTTTCTGATTTAAGTTGGCCCTGAGCGACTCCCGCCTCAGACCTGAACCTTTAATGATACCGTCCTGGTCTAAATAATTTCCGGAAACAGAATACTGGGTAGATTCATTTCCACCCGTTGCATTCACCGAATGATTTTGCATAGGAGCCGTGCGGAACAATTGATCCTGCCAGTTAGTTCCTTCTCCAAAAGAAGCTATTTGAGCCGGGGTGAAAAAAGGCGTAGCAACTGCGTCATTCGCCGCACGTTCGTTGGCTAGTTCGGCAAATTCTTTGGCGTTCATCAATTCAATCGTCTTCCCTATTTTCTGCGTTGCATAATAGGAATCAAATGTAACTGCTGTTCTTCCTGCTTTTCCTTTTTTGGTAGTGATCATCACTACCCCATTTGCACCGCGTGATCCATAAATAGCCGTAGCAGAAGCGTCTTTCAAAACTTCGATAGACTCTATGTCGTTTGGATTAATAGCGCTGGGGCTTCCGGTAAGCGGAAAACCATCCACTACATACAGGGGTTCATTGCCTCCCAATAAAGAATTGCCTCCACGAATCCTAACCGTTACCGGGGCACCGGGTGCGCCGGAGTTCTGAACAACTCTTACACCGGTTGTTTTTCCCTGCAGTCCCATTACGGCGTCAGTAACCGGGTAGGCTGTTAATTCCTTTTTTGATACCGAGCCAACCGACCCTGTAAGATCGCTTTTTCTTACCGTGCCATAACCAATAACAACAATTTCTTCTTCAGCAGTGGGTTTAATCTTAAGTATAACATCAATTCTTTCTGCGGACGATACCTTCACTTCCAGGTTCTCGTAGCCAATAGAAGAAATAACCAGTGTGATTGAATTATCCGGGACAGAAATTCTGAAATC